>JANZKD010000200.1 GCA_025061245.1 Candidatus Culexmicrobium profundum | reverse complement strand
AATATAATTTTAGCTAGATATAAGAGTCTTATACCTGATGACACAATTATTCCAATTCCCGAATACAACACTATAATTGCAGCTTCTGATAAATTTAAGCTAATTGAGTTATGTGAAAGAATAGGTGTTAAATGCCCCAAAACCTTGAGGCCAACTGAAAATACACTAGGAAAAATATTAGAGAAAATAGGATTACCCCTCGTAGTTAAGGGCACTTCTGACGCCTCATCTCCACAATATGCATTTACTGTTGAGCAACTCGAAAAAATTATGAAAAATAGAAATAAAGAAAACTTGATACTGCAAGAGTTCATAGCAGGTGTGGGTTGTGGTTATTTTGTATTGGCTAAAGATGGACATGCTCTCGTAGAGTATACCCATACTAGAGTAATAGAAGCCAAACCCAGTGGTGGACCGAGCATAGTTGCACGAATTGATAATAACCCAAAGATCATGAAGATAGGTAGAAAAATAGTTGAAAAATTAAAGTGGACAGGTGTTCTAATGGCCGAATTTAAAAAAGACTATGAAACTGGAGAACATTATCTAATAGAATTAAACCCAAAGTTTTGGGGTAGCCTGGAATTAGCAGTTTCCAAGGGAATCGACTTTCCAAAATACCTAATTGAAGCATTTTTATATAATAGGGTACCTCGATCAAAAATTAGTGAAAATGGATATTTTGCTTGGATTCTCGCAGGTTTACATTACCTAAAAAGTAATCCTAAGGTATGGTTTAAAATATTAAAGTATGGATTAAGGAATGGAACATTCAGTAGCGACATTCATTTCACAGATCCAACAGAGCTAACATATTCACTAACAACAAGACTAATAAATCTCATACTAGGCGAGTATGGTACTCCTTATCCGAAGGAGCAGTATGCCAGTAACATTAATGCTCTAGCAAAAACCATAATTTCAAGAAATATTAAGTCAATAATCTTCGACCTCGACGGAACCATTATAAATCTAAAAATAGATTGGGGCAGAGTTAAAAAAGACCTCCTAGAGCAGGGCCTCATAACTCCTTGGAGCTCAATAATGGTAAAGCTCTATCAACTCCGTCAACGCAACCTCAATGGCTATTATAAATTGAGCTCAATAATAGAGGCTTATGAAGCTGAAGCCCTAAAAGAAATAAAATATAATAGTGAAATTCAAAGACAATTCAGCAAATTACGAAGCTTGGGATTCAAATTAGCAGTAGTCTCCAAGCAGACAAAGAATATAATTACTTCGGCACTGCAAAAACTAGGCATACAAAAATACTTTGAAGCTGTGATTGGAAGAGAATACTCTATGAGTAGAAGAGAACAAGCAATAATGGCAATAAAAATGCTCAGAACACCCTATAATAGTACTATTTTAGCAGGAGACACCATCAATGATGCTGCTTCAGCAGCTAAACTCAGCATAACACCTGTAGGAATAAGCGCAAATACATACAGACTCCAGCAATTTACAGAATTAGGCATACCATGCTTCTCTAAAATAGAAAGCTTTATTCAATTCATATTAAAACTCAAAGGGGAAATTTAACAATGAAAATAATTTTAACACATGACATCGACTCGATAAAAAAGCCTTTTAAGCATATTTGGCAGCGAAAAGAAAGATTCACATTGAAGGATTTAACATTGGCAGCTTTAGGCATTAAAAACCTCTACAACAATATTGAAGAAATAGTAGCTCTAGAGGATAAATATGGCTTTCGCTCAACATTCTTTGTTCCAGTATTCCTCTTTAACTTAAATGAAATTATAGATACATTAAAGAAAATTCAAAGAGATGGATGGGAAGTGCAACTCCACTATGTCCACGAACCTGTGCAACATCAAGGTCTCTTCAAAATGCAAAAAATCTTCTTTGAACAGTATCTAGGAAAAGTTAAAGGAGTAAGGTCACATATGCTAATAATAAACAAGAATATTCTCGAAATGTTTAGAAGCGAAGGGATTATTTACGACTCATCATATAGAAGCGAAACTTTAGGGACATTTGACCCAATTCTAATCAATGAAAATCTGGTGG
>JANZKD010000224.1 GCA_025061245.1 Candidatus Culexmicrobium profundum | reverse complement strand
ATTTCTTATGCAACAAATTAGCTTCCTCCAATTCTCAAAATCATTGTCTGTCAGTTCTATTACTTCAACAGGTTTATCATCAGGTCCACGAAATGGAATAATTCTGGAAGAAAAGACCTTCATGGCAACTCCTCCAATTTATTAAATAAATCATCAATTTTTGACTCATCACTTAATTGAAGTTCAAATCTAAATTTAGCCAATAATATCTGGTGAAGATAGCAGGAAGAGATATATTTAACAAATTCATTTGAAATCGCCTCAGTACCCTCCAAGTAGACAATTTTATATTTATCTAAATCAGTCCTCGACCATAACACTAATCTATCCCTAAATTTTGCAAATCCCATTAAACCTAAATCATTTAGATTTGATTGAGAAACTTTCATAGGTCCCTCATGACTTAAGTCTGCAGCATAAGTTAACATTACACCATTCATAAAGTTCTCTTTCAAAAGATTTCTTAGAGAATTCGAATCAACCATATCCACTAGCAAGCTTTTCAACCTCCCTAACTTCATTAACATTACGAAGTTGAGGAAACTCATCAAATGCAATTTTAGCTAACATTTTAGCAAAATTAAAGGCATTATCACCAGTAACCTGCAATTTATTGCCATCAACAACTTCATATGCTATATTAAGGGATTCCACAAGTTTTCTGGCTTCATTAAGTGAATATGGCGCAAAAGTGAAGCTTAATGGTTTAAAATTAACTCTTCCTAACAATATTCTTCGACCATTAAGAGCATGTCTAGCACGATACTTGCTTCTACCAAGCAAAACAGGTTCATCCTCATGAAGCTTAAGTGAAATGCAAATTAATCCTAAATCAACTGAATTTATTGAGTGAAATGAAATTTCACCAGTAAATTTCGCATTCTCCCTTATAACTTCAAGTTTTTCTCCAAAATCTAATGATAATTCCTCAATATAATCATTAACATTACCTTCAAGAACTAAATTGCCAAAATAAATTCTTGAAACAACTCCAGGAGCACCAAATAAATCACAGATTTTACATAGATTAATCTCATTAAGCTTTCTTTTTACGGCGCTACATTGACGATCTCTATTTGTAAGAGTTGCTGGACTCCATATCCTAACATGACGCCAACCATGTCCACCTGCCCTAGGCATTCTAGTCAACCTAGATGAAACAGCGAAACAAGAGGGAATACTCCTGCCAGTAAAGCTTAACTCTAGTCTAGATCTAGATAATCCCTTAAGAGTTGAACCTGGAATTACAGGTTTTCTAATCACTTTTCCATTTTCATTTACATATGAGTATTTGATGAATTCTTGAAAGTCAAGCTTCATCGACTTAGCCATCTTATTAACATCTAAATCAAATTTGTAGGAGAGCTTCATTTTACCAGAGCCAATATGTAATTTGGATTTAAGTATAGCTTGAATAGTCAAAGTACCATTTAATCCTTTAAGATCATCTCTAAAAGAGAATTTCCCACGTATAATTCTAGGTCTTTGGATAGGGGAGCTTCGATGCAACTTCACACCAAACCTCCATAAGCTTCTTAACTAAAGACCAAGCATAATCCTCATTTAACCATGGATCACCATCGACAACAACTTCCTTATCATGCTCATCAATAGCCTCAAATTTACTTGAAGGCCCACTTGAAAAGCACTTCCTAATCTTTAAATCACGAAAAACAATTCTACCAAAACCACGCGATTTAAAGCCTCCTACTCTCACTCGACCTTCATGAAGCTCATTTAAAGCATAAAAAACTAAGCCCAATGCATAATTTGGCAAATTATATGCTCTAATAGAAAAATTAAACTTGGAACCGGGTTCAATATATTCAACATTATATAGTGCACCTCTTTTCACCGACCCAGTTTTACGATCAATTGCAATTCCAATTCTATATCCAATCTTGAAACATGGTTTACCATTAATAATCAGCGGATAGGAATCTCCAAACAAGATATTTGAACTATAGCTCGGACCACCAAAGATCTTACATAACACACAAGTATTATTCCACACTAAATCCCTAATTTGCTCCCTAGGAAGATT
>JANZKD010000168.1 GCA_025061245.1 Candidatus Culexmicrobium profundum | reverse complement strand
TTGTTATTTTTCATTTTAATTGTTATTGGAATATTATATTTTTTATGTATGCTTATTACTTTCTGTATTATTTTTGGTTTTAATTCATTGAATCTTTTTGATAGTAATTTCTCCATTTTAACTAGATCTATTATTGTAATTATTTTTCCATTTATTAGTTTCACATTCATCATATTATCAGTCAGTCAAATTTAAAGACTAGTTTTACTAATATATTTATCGGTGGCTTTAATTGATTTACATCTTAGTTTACGATGTATCTGATGATGATATTAGAGATAAAGTTAGAGAGCTAATTAAAAATTGGGGTGGAATTAGATTTCAGTATTCAGCCTTCATGATAGATTTAAGTGAAATTGAGTTGAATGAATTATTGAAAATTTCAGCTAGATTGATTAGTGATTGTCGTGGAAACGTTGTAGCTATTCCAATTTGTAAGAGAGATTTGGATAAACTAATAATTTTAGGTAATTCCAATATAGAATGTGAAGTGGAGAGTGATTTAATTGTTTAATGAATTAATTGAAGCTTTAAATAAAGTTAATGAAAGACTTAGCTATTTTAGTGATTTTAGTGTTAATGTGAATCATATTAGTATTAGAAATGTTGATTTGAGAGATTATATTACTTTGAGAGATGATGAAGGAAGTGGTGATGAAGAAGAGTTAACTTTAATTGATGATAGATATGTTATTAAAAACTTTAGTTTTAGTACGAGTAAACCTGAAAGTGTATATGCGATTGATTCATCTTCTCTAAGAATTTTAGAAACTGATGATGGCTTTGTAGTTGCATATAGGATTTGTATTGTAAATTATAATCCATCTTCAAGTAACTATAATGTTATTTCTCTTGGCCCTTATCTATGCTATTTAAGTGAATGGAATAAGGTTGGAGCATATAATATGGCTAGAGAGCTTATGAATTTACCTCCCGTTGATATTAGAAGTACTCCAAGCATATTCAAGTTGATTGATAGGATTAGAAATTCATTTGAGAGAACAATTCAAAAGTTAATATTGAAAAACTCAATTAATAGTCTAGTTTTATGGGATGGATCATTAACCATGGGAACTATTGATACACCTAAATCATTTATGAGTGAATGCATTGATACTGCATTTAAAAATAACAATATAATTGTAGGTATTTCTAAGAGAAGCTGGCTTAAAACCAAGAGTGGATTTAGAATTGTAAGCTTATTATCGAGAATTAACAGACCATGCTACATCGACATTCATGATTACATTGAAAGTAAACATCCAATTGGAGGTAGAGTTTATATTGCTAAATTTGATATCAATGGTCCAAGCTTGAGAGTTGATATTGCAGCTAAACCTGGCATCAATACTGATGAAGTAATATCTATGATTGCAACTAGAATACCATTGTTCAATGGTTATCCGGAGCCATTACGTTTAGCACATATGTACTGTTACTTTACTAATATTGAATTACTAAACTTGGAGGCACATGCCTTAAATAAGATTGATTCTGAGAGCATTGAAATTACAGATTGGAGAAATGTAATTTTATATCCATATTAGAGGAGGAATGAATTATGCAATTATTTCGGAAGATTGGTGATGAAATATACTTCATTTATAGTCCAAAAGAGAATGTTGAAGTTGGAGATAATTTGAAAATAATTGATGTAAATGTAAATAGAGGTATTTTAGCTCAAGTTATAGAGTTAAATTTAATTGATTTACCAGGAATTTTAACTGATGTATTGAGGAGGGAAGTTTCAAGTTCAATTGCAAGTCTAACTGAAATTAAGAGTAATGCTGTAGAACCAGTAATAGATGTTAGGAATATGAGGATTGCTAGAGCTAAAATTAGAAAAGAAATATTAATCGAGCATGGAAATGAGATATTTAGTTCATGGAGTGGATGGACTCCGAGTAGAGCATGCACCATTGAGAAGATTCCTCCCAATGAAGTTATATCTAAAATGGACATTGGAGCTAAATATCAAATTGAAATTGGAAATCCAATAAATGAAAATAATACGATTAAAATAAGTGCAGCTGATCTTCAAGGAATAAATATTATTGT
>JANZKD010000261.1 GCA_025061245.1 Candidatus Culexmicrobium profundum | reverse complement strand
AATACTGAAACCTTCTTTAAGTCGCCAATACCAATATCGGAACCAAGCATCGCAACATTCTCATAATCTAATTCTGACTCCATATTAGCTTCATCTAATACTACATTTCCACACTGCATATTACAGAAGGGGCATCCTCTACGCTTAACCTTTAATTTCTCCATAGTATATCCATCTATCTCCTTTGCATAGTCGAAGACACCTTCCCTATAATTATATGTGGGTAGAGTACTATTCTCTTGACACCACTCAATAGTCATCATTGTACCCTGCCTAATCCAGAAGTTATATGCAGAAGCACTCTTTATGGCTTCATATCCCTTCATTCCTAATTCCTTTAATTCACTTGGATTTGCAACTGGAATATCCTTAGTACCCCTGAATACTACTGCTTTAAGCTTCTTTGAACCCATCACTGCACCCATTCCAGGCCTTCCACCAGCTCTACCCTCCTGTGAAACTACAGTTGCATATTTAACTAGATTTTCACCTGCAGGGCCGATTAGAATTACTCCAACATCTCTACCATGAATTTCATGAAGCTTTCTTTCAGCTTTAAATGAATCTAAACCCCAAAGGTCCTTGGCATCTTTAAATTCAACCTTATCATTTTCAATGTAAAGATAGACTGGTTTTTCAGCTACGCCTTCAATTACAACTGCATCATAACCAGCCCTTCGCATATGTACTGATGCGAAGGTTCCAACATTACCGTCACCATAACCATTAGTTAATGGACTCTTAGCTGCAATAACCATTTTACCACTACTGGCAATAGGTAAACCTGTAAGTGGACCTGCAGCTAGTATAAGCTTATTTTCAGGTGAGAGAGGCGGGGTGCTGGGCTCAAGTTCATCCCATAAAATTTTAATTGCAAATCCTCTACCGCCAATAAAATTCAATGCCAAATTTGAATCATATCTTTGAACACTCCACTTCTTCTTGGTTAGGTCTACTCTGAGAATTTTACCATTCCAACCATACATATAAATCACCATTTAAAAAAGGGGAAGTAAAATTTAAAAACATTTAGAAAGAGTTATGGTAAAAATTAGATTTTAATAAACTTTATAAAATAAAATGTTTAATAAGATAAGTTGACAGAAAACCTATCTTATGCTCTTTTATATCTCGAAATTATCTCGTGAAGCGGTATTTTATCCTTTAAATATTGTGCTGGTTTATTATGGAAAATCCATTCATCAATGAAAACTTCATATTCTTCTCCACAGATGGTTGTCACTAGTTGCTTAAAGGCTTCCAATGTAATTTTATCTTTACTAAAGGTTTTAACCAATGACTTGATTAGAATCTTAAATTTTTCATCTCCAACCAAGTTATGTAAGACGTATAGCAAGTATGCGCCAACATAATATGAAGCGTCAGTTAACATATATTCACCATACTTAGAAATTGGTACTTCAAGTAGCTTTGGATTTTCCTCAGTTAATTTAATGAATTTCTCTCTTAACTGTTCTAATCGCTTATTAAAATGTTCTTCTCCAAAGAATTCTCTTTCAGCGAGCAATTGGAAATAGCTTGCAAGTCCTTCATCGAAGAATCTTGAAACATATTTTTCACCACTCTTAACATACCATAGATGAGCAATTTCATGATATAATCCACTAATTTCGCTTGGATCTCTGAAAACCTTAGAGTTAAGTAGCATTCCAGCTAGATCAGCTTGACTACCCCAACCATTAGGGATTTCAATTATAGTGTAGCCAGTCCATATGGGTGGATGATTGAACCAATCAATATAGAATTTTAAAACTTTCTTCAATTCATTTAAGATTTTAACTGCATGCTCATAATCCTCTTCAAATACAAAGACATGTAAATCGTTTTGTGTATCAGTAATCTTCTTAAATTTAGCAACGGCAATGTCAATTCTCCAGCTTGGAAGCTTACTTTCATAGATATATAAGACTTTATCATCAAAGCCAATTCTATTAATTAGTCTTCCAATGTTTGCAACAACATATTCTTTTGGAACTTTAATTTTCAATTTATAGTCGAATCGCTGAGAAATAATTTGTGGAATGGATTCCTTAAATTTTAATGT
>JANZKD010000124.1 GCA_025061245.1 Candidatus Culexmicrobium profundum | reverse complement strand
GGTTTATGGTGATCCTCCTTTTATTTTTTATTTGGCAGCCTTATTTGCAACTTTATGTAGCAATGTTAGGATGGGTGTGGCAATAGCTGTTTCTTTAATGATATCATTAACATGTTTTCCTGCATATTGGCTTTTCACAAGGCTTTCGAAAAATATTTTTTCAGCTATTATTGGATCAATTCTCTTAGTTTTTTCTCCTCAAATGGTTAGACTATCAGGAGATTTAATGAAGAATGTAGCCGGTGTCTTCTTTCTGATCCTTTCAATTTACTACGTTCTACTTGCCTCTTCCAATTGGAGATTGAAAAACTATATACCTGCAATTTTAAGTATATTTTTCACATTTCTCACTCACTCTTTAGATGCTGCCTTATCACTTTTCTTTGCGATTACTTGTTTGATAGGCGTTGTTATATATTATGGAAGAGAATCTAAGATTCACTTGAGAAACTTGTTTGCAGTAATTTCTTCTGCTGCACTTTTAATATTGATAACATCGATTGCTTTTCCCTATCATTTCTCAGATGTAAATAAGGGCATTGCTTTTATTGAGGATGTCATCTTTTCAAGTCCAAGCAACTCTCAGTTACCAAGCGTATTTAGACCTAAGCCAGCTAGAACATGGCCTTCTGTAAGTTTCTTTGAGATTGCATATGTTCTTCCATTCTTTATTGCAGGATTCATACTCCTAATCGAAGCATATAGAAGAAAATCAAATGACCGATTTATGATGCTTTTTTCAGCTATTTTCATGGCTCTTCTATGCATTTTCCCAACAATATTAGGGTTAAGGGAGTGGGCTTGGAGGTTTATGTTGATGAGCTTTATACCAATATCTTTTATTGTAGGTTCAATTTCACTTGATGATAACAAGGTTAATTTAATTGCTATCTTAATTATAGTAGCTTCATTTATACTAATTCAAACTGCAAATGCAACATTTTTAGTTAGGCCCACTATGTCAATGGATACATATCATGACCTTCTTGAAATAAAGGAAATAATGACTGATAATGCTTCATATAGAATAGCTTACTCTAAGGGTTGGAGTAGGTATTGGCCAGAATACTTATTCGGCAGAAGACTTGAAGACTCAAAGGTTACATACCTTATAATACCTAAAGATGCACCACCGCCTCCTCCATTTTGGAGGTTAATTTATGAAGGTAAGACACTTAATCTCTATAGGATTAATAAATAGTTAGAAAGTAGAGTAAATTTTGATTTTTTCATCTTCTTAGGAAGACCACTAGTGTTATGTTTAGATATACTATTAAGAAGCCTATTAAGAGAGCTCTTTCAACTCTTAGATTTTTAGCTACTCCTATAGCTGTAGATAGTAGTAGGCAGGATACTATTTGAAAGATTAATGTGATTACTCCAAGTGTAAAGTTATCAATAGAAACTAAAAGTGTCTTGAGGATTGGAGTTATGAGTAGAGGTGTAATTGAAAAAGCTAATCCTATAAACATTTGTATAAATCCACCTATTCGCCCATGAAATATGAGTGGAAATAAATTAGCCAATCCATAAATTGCAAACCAACTAACAATAAATTTGAGAGCTATAACCCATGGAGGCTGAAAAACATTTATTGAGAAAGTAAATAGAGTTAATTCAATTCTAGTTTGTGCACAAAGCCAAGCTGATAAAGCTAATATAGCTATGGAAATTGGAAAGGTAATTTTTTGAGCTTCAAAAATTATCATAAAAATCCATCGAGGATGAAAAATTAAACTAAGTTTTGATCTCAATTTAAAGGAGATTAAAGGCTTATAAACACGCATATCGAGAAATGATTCTTGACCATTTTTAATGAGATTATAGGCTATCCATCCTTTTTCAGTTAAATAGTATTTTTTATTTTCATCTCGATCTATTAAATCTCTTAGTAGCTCCAAATTATAATAGAGTGAACCAGTACTTACTTTCAATGCTCTTTTTATTTCAGTTACTCTAGCTTTCCCACGTGTACCTAGGAATTCTATTATTCTTCTCCTTAGAGAACTACCTAATGCTTGATACATTCGAGTTATCTCTTCGTCACTAGCCAACTTTACCCCTCTCAATACAATCTTTGTAGCCATCGTTAAAATA
>JANZKD010000220.1 GCA_025061245.1 Candidatus Culexmicrobium profundum | reverse complement strand
CAGACATTGCAATTATTGCTTTTTTCCCATAACTCATTATAAGTCCTACAGTTTTCCTGAATTCTTCAACTTCTTCGTATTCTTCTGATTTTAGCTTTAATCCTCTCTTCCATTTTCTCAAAGTCTTTATTAGACGTGTTTGTGAAATTTTTGCCATTCCTATAGCTTTAGCGTTGCATTTAGGGCATCTGATTTCTTCAGGTAAATATTTGATTTTTCTTATAGTTTGCCATTGTAGGCAGTGGAAGCATATTAGTCTCACTTCTTTATCTAGTAATCGATTTTTTATCAGTTGGGCTAATGTTAGCATGGCTTTTCTTGGTGGTATGAGTTCGTAGGGCAGTGTTGAGTAGAGAATTGGATATGCTAGAGGTGAGGCTCCCTCTGCTGTTGCTTCATGAAAAATTATTTTCACCTCGTCTTTGGATATTTTTTCCAGATATTTTCTTAGTGCATTTATATTGAAGTAGTCTTGTAATGTTTCTCTCAAAGCTTCTCGTTCTACTATTGTTCCGCTGAGCATTGGAATTATCCTTCTAATGGCAGCTATTTTCGCTTCTCTAGATATTATTCCAAATCTTTTCGCTACATGGTATAGTTTCCATTTATAGGCTTCACTTTTCTTTATTGCTTCAATGACTTCTTCCTCGTCTTTTAATAACTCTTGTAGTATTTTCTTTATAGATTCCATCTTTATTGCCAGGGGTAGGATTAGGAGAATTCTATATGGGTCACTATTTACTCTTACACTTGTTCTTAATCTTTTTGTGAGTTCATGTCCTATTAGTGTTGCTAGGGTTCTATTTGTTTTGGTTCCAAGGCATGTATGTATGATGACTATTTTTCCTAGTTTTTCTATTAGTATTTCTCGGTCTGTGGGTAGTGGGATTTTATATTTTATATGCTCTTTTAGTTGTTCTCTAGCTTTTTCTAATGCTCTTTCAGTTAAAGGGTATTCTGGAGGGTTGCTCTCTTTCATTATTTCTTTTCTTAGTCTTCCTGCTTCTTGTGCGGCTTGGAATGGTACTGGTATTAATTCTCCTATCCATGCTGGAATAGCACCTAATTCCTCTTGTACTGGTTCTACAAAAACTTTTAACTCTTCTTCATTTATATGAACGATTTTCCATGTTCTTCCAGCCAGTATAAATGGGTTTTCCTTTGTACCATGAATGACGATAAATTCTTCATCTAAGGTTCCGATGGGTTTTCTATTTAAGATATTGATGACTAAAAATCTCCTTACGTCGGGGATCATTGAGAGATTTTCGTAGTAGTATTTCCAAGTTCTTTTTCCTCTTGTTCTGAGAACTCCTTCTCCGATGGCTTCAAATCTAACTATTTTGATTTCGGCTAGTAGTGATGCTATTTCCTTTAACTCTTCTATTGTTAAATTTCTGTATGGATGGGCTCTCTTAAAAACTTCTAATGCATAGTTAAGCTCTATTTTTCCCTTGTCTAGTAGAAGTCCAACCATTTGATGGGCAAGTACATCGTATGCACTTTCATGTATTTCAATTTCCTCTAATTCTCTTTTCATCGCCTTCTTTGCTAGGACAGCTGATTCCAGTATGTCATCGATATTTGATGAGAGTATTAGTCCCTTTGATGTTTCCCAAAGTTTATGGCCTGCTCTTCCTACTCTTTGAATTAAATTTGTTACTTGTCTTGGTGACATGTATTGAATAACAAAGTCGACTGTTCCAATATCTATTCCTAATTCTAGTGAGGAGGTGCATATTAAAATTTTAATTTTTCCCTGTTTGAATTGGTTCTCAACCCTTAATCTTTCTTCTCTTGAAAGTGAGCTATGATGCACACCTATTTTGAATGATGTTTTTAGAAGTCTTATTCTTGATGCTAATGTCTCTGCCATTTCTCTGGTGTTTGTAAATATGAGTATTGATCTGTACTTTGGTGCTATTTCGATGATTTTCCTTATTTTTGCAGCCATTGACGATGTTATTTCAAGCTTCTCTGCAATACTTTCGTCATCACTAGTTTCTTTGGCAATATCTACTTTTATTTCAAAATTTTTGATTGCAGTGACATTTATTATGGTGACTTCTCTTTTGTTTCCTCCTAGAAATGATGCCACTTTATTGGGG
>JANZKD010000272.1 GCA_025061245.1 Candidatus Culexmicrobium profundum | reverse complement strand
ATTTGTTGCTTTAAATGAGTGTATGTTATGACATTTACATATTTTTCAGCTTTCCTTCTAAGCTCTTCATCCTCTGTAGCAAGTGTTGCATTTAATTTTTCTCCAGCTACAATATATGATGCATCATAGAAGGTTAATCTTTCATCAACAGCCAACTTAATTATTCTATGAACATCTAAGTCATCAAAGCGAATTAAAGTGATAGCTTTTCGCATTATAAGACTCTTCAATACATCTAAAATTTCCATGGCATCCTCTAAATCAATACTCCTCAAAAGTAAAGCTAACTTCCACAGACTATTTCCAACCTCATAGAAAGTTAAATCAATTGAATAGAGCTCCTCAACAGCAGATAAATCAAGCAACCTCTCACCAAGATCAAGCATTAACGGTGTAATAACCGATGAATCTAGAAGAAACTTCATCTCCCAACTCTATCCTCCCTCACAAGTTTAGCTAAGATTTTAGGGTCAAGTCTTCCAGCTAAACGATTTCTAAGCCTCCTCAACCTACTCCTAAGCTCCCCCACCTCAAACTCCTCAACATACTCTTCAAGAAGCCTCCTAACAACATCACTAACATTAATATTCAACCTCTCAAGCCTCTCCTTAAGCTCCCTCGGAATCCTAACGGAAATCACAACACTAGGCAATCAAACCACCGTAATACAATACGTAATACAAAATATAAAAATCCTACCATCAACAATACTATTCCTCTACGGCCTATGAGTCATGACCATATTCAACACATAAAACTAAATATACATCAACCCCAATGTAACAGGTTCATTAATTCTAGTGATTTCAACTTCCCTATACTAAATCAACTTGAAATCCAAGCAAATCTAAGCCATAACTCCAAGAACTTCTTTAGGGCTCTTAAATCCTCATCAGACAAGCCAACATCAGCCAGCTTATCAATAAGTAGCTCCAACAACCTCTCAATCCTCTCAACCCGCTCCCTAAGAAGCTGAAGATCCCTCAAAACATCATCCCAAAACAAAACAACCCCTCCACATAACATCTAAATAACAAAATGAAATATAAAATGCAAAAGTGAAAATGATACCTATGATCAATACATAATGAAACTATTCAAAATTAAATGATAACTAAAAAATAGAAACAGGTTTAAAAGAAAAATGTTATAAATTAAAGACCAGTAGGGGTAAGGTGATTCATGGGCGTAATAGGTTGGAGCATCTTAATTTTCCTCTTCGGCCTATTATTCTTTGTATTTGGCGGACTTATCGGAGCCTTTATTGGATTAGGATTAATCGCTCTTGGAGTAATAACACTCATAGCAGGAGGAGTATTCAAAGGAATAAGAGGCATCTATAAATCCACCAAATATACCCGATGCCCATACTGCAGAGAAATAATCCATAAAGACGCAACAATATGCCCCCACTGCCACAGAACAATAAGAAGAAAGCAATAAAAAAGGTAGCATCACTAAAAGACTCTAATATTATAATTTATATTAATGTTATTCAGTATTAAATAATGAATTCTACTGAGGAGAAACCTATGACAAAAATAGAGAAAATATACCTACGATATTTTAGAGGCATTATTAAAGGAGAAGTAGAACTAGCACCTCTAACAATACTAATAGGACCAAACAACACTGGGAAAACAAGCATACTAGAAGCAATACTATTAGCACACGGTGTCACTAATCCATTAGTTACAAACTTAACTCCTCTAGATGTCTTATCAAGTTTACATGAAACCTTAAGCAGCAAAGGGTTAGACCATTTAATTTATGGCTATGGTTCAAAACACAAGAGAGCTATAATAAGATATACGATTAATTCTAAAACTCATGACTTAATAATTAACGTAAAACCATTAGAAATAGAAATACGCTTAATTGCAAACTCAAAACAGACAATAGAAGATCTCATGCTAAGAAAAACATTAGAGGGAGAAGCATTAATGGTATCATTCACCAGATTTACAGCTGAAAAACTATCAGGCTCTAGGCATTCTTTTTTAAAAGTAATGTTCATTAAAGATGAAATTATCAAGAACATTTATAAGTACATGTATAATAAATGGATAGAAATCGTTGGTAAAAAATTAACTAAAAAAACTGCAAACT
>JANZKD010000145.1 GCA_025061245.1 Candidatus Culexmicrobium profundum | reverse complement strand
ATTTGTTAAATCCTCTCTAGTCATCCCCGCATCCATTAATGCCCAAACCCACTTGAGTAAAGAAAAACCTCTATCAAACTCAATTATCCTTTCATGCTCAACAGTATCAAAAGTAGGCTTAGAGCTAGGCTGAGGCTTTTCAATTTTCCTATCAGGGACAGAAGGTTTAACCGGAGTGCCAGGTTTAGCTACAGGCTCACTAATCTGTCTTCGCTCCTTAATATCTTCCCTCAAGTCTTTTTGAAGCTTCGATCGCTTATTCATCAACCCATTAAGCTCACGGGAAGTTGAAAAAACTCTAAGCAAATTAAACGGATTCTCCAACTCGCTAATCGCAGTTCTAATATCAATAATAGCTTCCTTTAAAGCATTTACAGCCTTCTTTAATTCCTCAATTTCACTACTCATCCGCGCCTGATCCATCTTTTCATTCACACCTTCACCCTCACCCAACCACACCACCACCAAAAAAAGAAAAGGAGCTTAGAGAATCAATGTACCTTAGACCACCGTTATGTAGACATTAGTGCCCTGCGGTAGATTTGCTGGAACAACAAATTCAACTGTCAAAGGTGCACTTCTCTCTGGTCTAACTTCAATTACAACCTCTGCTCTTGATTGAACTGAAACAGTTGATGTATCAATTCTTATTATTAAGTAGCCTTTCTCATAGAAATTGAATGCATCGTCGCCATCATTGTTTTCTAGAAATAGTTTTGCTAGTACAGGATAGGAACTGTTTACAGTTATTGTACTAATCAAGCTATTATAACTTGTATCTGCAGGGTCATTGGAAGTATCTACCCCAATATAGATGTTAGGATAAGCAGAGGTCCCAACTCTGAAGGATACGACAGTTCGATTTCTTCCCATTGGGACATAGTCTACACCTGAAACTTTTAGTGGAATTATTATTGCATCCACATATTGATTGGTCTCTCTGATCATAATCGAACCATCAATAGTTAATGGACTGGAAGTCTCTTGTAACCCTGAAGTTATTGATTCTCTGCCTTTTTGTGTTGCAGTCATACCCATGTTTATTACCATGAAGCTGAAGGCTGCAGCGACTATTACGAAGGCTATTAGTACGATGGCAGCTTCGATACCAATCATTCCTTTCCTAGTTTTCCTAACCATTTAAATCCCTCAGCCTTAATTTTTCAATACATATTTGAAAAGAATTATGAAAAGAAGATCTGAACTATGATCTCAACATGGTTCAGAACAATGTTACATAAATCTAATTTAAATTATACAACCAAGACTCCAATCGAGGATTCAACATGACAGCAGAGAAAAGGATTCGAGAAGAAGTATCTGAAGATTCTTGGGGGGTGAGAGATTATGTAGATTTTATAATAATACTAACTAAAAATAAGCCAGAGGTTATAGAAGAAATAGAGAAAGTGTTCAAAAGAGAAGAAGTCAAGGTGATAAATGGTATTTTCAAAACAAGTGAAAGTAGGAGAATTTGGATCTACAAGCTACAGTTACCCGAAGAAAAAATTAGAAAAATCATTGAAGAAATAATGAAAATTAAAGATGTTGAAGATGTGAAAATTGGAAGAAGAAGAGTAATAGAAATACCTGAACTAAACATCTTTATAGAATTGAAGAGCATTGGAGGGGAAACAACAGTAATTCCTGAAGCAATATTAAAATTGCTAAGAAAAGCCATGCAGGAAATTTTTGAAAATGCTAATAAAGCATTAGCATATCATTTAGGGAAGAAAATTTCAAAAGAAATATTGAAATACAATAGTATCAATGGAAACGGAGATGAATTAGTGAGAAACATCAAATTGTTAATGGAAATATCAAAAGTAATGGGAGCAATCGAAGAGTATTCTATTGAAAATAATGAAAAAAATCAGATAAAACTGAAAATAAAGATAAGTAAAAAACAAAAAGAAGAAGAAAGATTAACATGCAAATACTTTGTAAAAGGAATTTTAAGCGGATTATCAACTCAACATGAAGACTTCAAATCTGAGTATTTTTATATGGTTTATTAATATTTTACGTATCGATTACTCTTAATATATTATAATGAAATATACATAATATGTGAAAAATGATCTATTTATACTAAATAGATTAATTGAAAAAATAAAATTAAA
>JANZKD010000239.1 GCA_025061245.1 Candidatus Culexmicrobium profundum | reverse complement strand
ACAATTATAGGAGTTGGAGGAGGAAAATCTATTGATGTAGCTAAACTTGCATCACATGAAGAAAACAAACCCTTCATAAGCGTTCCAACAGCAGCTTCACATGACGGCATTGCCTCACCAAGAGCCTCAGTAAAGGGATATGGTAGAGCAAGCTCAATATCAGCTAAACCACCAATATCAATAATAGCAGATATAGATGTTATAACTAAGGCACCATATAGATTAATGGCAAGTGGCTGTGGAGATATAATAGCAAAGTTCACAGCTGTAAAAGACTGGAAACTAGCACATAAATTAAGAGGAGAATATTATGGAGAATACGCTGCATCACTAGCCCTACTTTCAGCCAACTTAATCGTCAAGCATGCCGAATACATTTCAAAAAGAATTACTGAGAGCATGCGAACAGTTGTTGAAGCACTAATTAGCTGTGGAATTGCAATGTGCATAGCTGGAAGCAGTAGACCTTGCAGTGGATCTGAACATCTATTCAGCCATGCATTGGATATGATAGCTGAAAAACCAGCACTACACGGTGAACAATGTGGAGTTGGAACAATAATGATGATGTATCTACATGGAGGAAGATGGAAGAAAATTAAAAAGACACTAAGCATAATTGGAGCCCCAACGACTGCAAAGGAACTTGGAGTAAAAGACTATGAAATAATTAAGGCATTAACCATCGCACATAAAATAAGGCCGGAAAGATACACTATTCTAGGAGAATCAGGATTATCATGGGAGGCTGCTGAGAGAGTTGCAAGAATTACAGGAGTTATCGAATAGCAAAATAACGCTTATAAGTAAAACATCTGCGAGAATAGGCTATAAATTCATACATGAAGGAGGAACAAAAGAATGCATAAAATGCCCATTAAAAAAGGTGTGCATAGACAACTTAAAGGTAGGAAGAATCTATGAAGTAATCAAAATTAGAGGAAAAGAACATTCATGCCTAGTGCATGAAGACAAGGTAGTCATCGTTGAAGTAAGAGAGGCAGCAATAGAAGCAGCAATAGAAAACCGCATAGCCATTGAAGGAGTTATAATAAGATATCGACCAATAGAATGCGATAAAATGTGCATCTATAGAACATTATGTCAACCTAGAGGATTAGAAGAGGGAGATAGAGTGAAAATTGAAAAAATTGAGGAAAACATTAACTGCCCAATGGGTCTAAACCTTGTAAAAGCCAGCCTTAGACCCATCATTTCTTAGAAGCAGCTTCTTCCTCCTCACGCTTAAATGAATATTCTTCAACAAATCTTACAGTCGATATCTTTGGAAAGAACTTTTCAATGTCATGCGCTACACCCCTCTTAGCATACTGTAAGCCATCGACAAAGAAGGCTTCCTCTGGAATAGTTATTGTGAGAACTTTACCTCGAATTCTAACATCAAACTTATCACCAGGTATGCTTGGAATACGTCTATGGATTAACGCTTGTATCTTCTCCTTGTCACTAACTAATTTCTTAACTATCTTGACATCATACACCAGTGTTTTTCCAGCTAAGGGATGATTAAAGTCTACAACTACTCTTCCAGCACCCACACTTCTTATCACAGCCAATTTTCCATCAATTTCAATTCTTGCACCCACCCTAGGAGTTACACCCCGTCTAGAGAGTTCTCTGGCAGAAATAACTCTAACCTTAGATGGATCTCTAGCTCCAAAGGCTTTTTCCGGTGGAAGTTCAATGGTTTTCTGTTCATTGGGCTCCATTTTCATTAATTCTTCCTCTAAGCTTTCGAGAATCCACTTCTCACCAACAACTACAAGCATCGGCTCATATAGGACATCGTCTCTATACACATTCTCTTTCTTAGCTACCTCCTCTATGGTTAAATCAAAGATTTCACCTGTATCCTTTATTTTAGCCACGTAATCTATTAATATGAAATCACCTTTACTGAGAGGCATTTTGATCCCTACCTAACACGCATCAAAATTAAACACAAAAGTTAATTATTTTTTTGCTAAATGGTCTCTTGATAGAAATGTGCCTTGCAGTGCCAGCTAAGGTAATAAGCATCCAAAAAGACATAGCCAAGGTAGATTTCGGCGGAGTTCAAAGAGAAGTAGTCGTAACTTTAATTGAAGAGAAATTGAAGCCAGGAGACTATGTATTAATTCACGCTGGATTTGC
>JANZKD010000146.1 GCA_025061245.1 Candidatus Culexmicrobium profundum | reverse complement strand
CCATGAATATCAACAACAACTAATGGAATGCCCTTCTTCAAAAATTCTTCAATCAAAACACCAGCAGTATAAGATTTACCTGAACCAGGCTTACCAACAATAAATATACGATTAAGCCTCTTAACCGGAAGAAAAACCTTATAGGGATAACCCTTCAACAATCCAAGATAAATTGAAGTTTTAAAATCTAAAGTTAAACCCAAAGCTCTCCTCACATTATCCTCACTAGCTAAAAACACTGGAGCATTAATTTCAAAGGGCGTCCTAGGAGGATTACCTAAAACCTCACAACTAGCATATAAGGCATCCCTACTTCTCCTAATATCCTTCACAATAAGAACAAACACTTTACCCTCATGTAAAATCTCTACAAAGTCATTTCTACCAACTCTACCAGTAACCTTAAGAGTAAAACCAAATACTGTAGGTTCACCTATAACTACTCCAATAGGCTCCCTAGACACTACCAATACACTCCACAAACAGCATAAAATAATCTAACCCCAAATTAATTTAAAGTAACGGTGAAATCTCTCAAGAAATATCGCTAAACAAAACATAATAACTTCAGAAAATATTGAGGTATAACAAGTTTTCTAAATTCATCAAACTTTTAACTTAATTAATTAAATTTAATGTTTAACTGCCACTTTTTTTAACGACGCAGGTCGAATTCTCTTCTTAACAATTAAACGTTGCACGAAGGGGAGATTATTTTTACACCCTGGGTCCGGTGCCAATATGTCATTAAAGTAGGCTATGGCTCTAGCCCTACATCCACCACAAACATATCTATAATCGCATTTTCCACAATTCTCCTTCAACAAATCCTTATCTCTAAATAGCTTTAATACCGGGGTCTTCTCCCATATTTCCTTAAAACTTTTGCTTCTTAAATTTCCAAGAACTATTTGAGGGATAAAGACGCAGGGTGTTACATCTCCGTTTGGTTGTAAAGCACAATATATTCTCCCAGCCCCGCAACCTCCAATGAAATCGGCTAAATCTTTTAAACCGCTAATAGCTGGCCCAGCATAAAAGTGAGTTGGGCTGGTATATTCTCCACGTGATTCTTGAAGTACTATTCTAGCATATTGTGGAGCTGTAGATAATATTTCAAGCTTCTCTTTAACCATGAGATCATATAATTTTTTTAGAAATATCTCCCTTTCATGAGGATTTAAGTCATAGTCGAATATTTCAACTCCTCTTCCAACAGGTATAAAGTTAAAGAAAATTACTCTTGGAACATTTAGTTTCTTTGCAAGTTTAACAATTTCCTCAGCTTCCATGTAATTTTGCTTAGTTACTGTTGTTGCAATTCCTGTAAATACTCCTTCACTTACACAGTTTCTTATACCTTCAATCGTCCTTTCCCAGCAACCCTTTACACCTCTAAAGCTATCATGCTTCTCAGGATCCACAGAATCTAAGCTAACTTCAACATATTTAACCCCAATCGACTTCAACTTTCTTGCAACACTCCTTGTAATTAATGTCCCATTCGTAGCAACTGAAACATAGAAACCCCTTTTAACAGCTTCCTCAGCTACAACCCAGAAATCATGGTGCATTAGTGGTTCTCCACCGGAGAAAGCTATAGCTGAAACACCAGCATCTTCCAACTGATCTAGAACATTTAGTTTTTCCTCCAATGTCAACTCGTTTGGTAAAGGTTTGTCAGCCTTTTGATAGCAATGCTTACACCTAAGATTACACATATTAGTGAAATTCCAAACAACTAGAAATGGTGCATCTAATTTCTGAGGAATAGTTACACCATACTTGGCAATACTTCTTAGAATAGTTTCAATACCTCTAATAATGGCTTTATCACTAAAGAATCTCCTAATAGAATTAACATCAACACCCAGTATTAATGCCCCAAGATTCAAAAGACTATTAATAATATGATATGCAATTAACGGAGTAAAACCAAGACATTTCTCTTGATTCGAAAAAATCAAAAGACCATGATGAAGAAGAGATTTTCCCTCATACTTATATTCAGTCAAAAATTTAACTATCCCCCTAGTAAAAATGTTTCCAAAAATCCTCTTTATTAAAAAAACAGTAGTCTGAACCACCCTTAATGAACACCCATGAACCACCTAAACAAATCAAATATATAAAATCACTTGCCAGATATTTTGAATAACAA
>JANZKD010000121.1 GCA_025061245.1 Candidatus Culexmicrobium profundum | reverse complement strand
AACACTAGCTTTTCCAAGTATTTTTTTAATTGAGGCTTCAGACATTATATCACCCGCTAATAATTTTATATCTTATTGCATAAAATATTTTTGCTCCAGAAGATAATCCACTCCAAGTAATTTCTATTGGCTCATCTTTTTCACCATCAATTTTAACGCTGTCAAGCCTTATTTGCTTGAAGTGGTCACAGTAAACTTTACCTATAATTTTTCCAGTATTCTTGAATCTAACGGTTATTTCTCCAGCATCACTATTAGCACCTAAATAAACATTTCTAGTGCTTATTTTTTTGCCGCTTGGAGGAGTTAGGATTACAACTGGAGGAGTCTTAGTACTAACATCAATTTCATCAGTAACTGTATTCTCACTACTTAAAACATCTACACTTAAACTGCCATACTCATCAATACTGAAAATATAGTTTAAAATTTCCTTCATTATTTGCTTTAATACTTCTTTATTTATTTTAAGGCCCATTCTTTAGCCGCCTCTATAAACAGTTTAATTAAAACTCTTGTAAGTTCTATAAATCCCCATATTGCAATAAAAGTCATAAGCAATTTAAACAAGTCGCTTTCAAAAATTGAAGTAATACTTTCAATACTCAACCATAGCTCACCTCCTTAACAGTATCAATAAAGAAAGTAAATATTCTAAGTAACAAGTAAATTAATCCAAAAAACAAAAGAAAACTTATAAGTAATCCTGAAACACCGTAAACATAAGCATCCCAAGAGTATTCAGCCAATATTGCTCCATCAACTTCAATAGACGTCGTCATCACCTGCCTATTTTATTTTATTTTTCGATACTTTTTATCATACTGGTTATTAATTCTATCAGTAATATAATAATTATTGTTACTATCATTAGACTTAATATTTGGTATAATAATTGTGTTGGTTGATACACAGTAGGAGTAACAGGTACTTGACCATAATTATCAGTAATAAGTATTTCTACTAATCCTGTTGAAGGATCTGGATCTATTGTATTACCGTTTATTTGTCCTTTATTCACTATAATGTAGAAGATACCTTGGTCAGTATTAATTTCATAATATGAGTCTTTTAATGTCATGCTGTAAAAAATAACTGACATATTCAAAGATGAATTATATCTTATTCTTAAATTATCATTTTCAATATAAACCTCAACTTTATCACCATTATTATATTCACACCAAGCATATGTAAAATCATCTGAATGACCATAATCAACTGCAGTTCTAGAGACATTTATGCCTAAGTCAAGGTATCCTCCTTTATTGAAAAGTGGTTTGTAAATTATTTTTGTAGATTGAAGTAATTGTGTAATGCCAAAAGTATTTGTTATAGCAAAAATACCATAATCTCCAGTTAATTCTCTTATATTTTCACATGCTCTTTTCAAACCTACAACAGATTCTAATGGTGGTTTAAGTAATTCTAATAATTGCTGTAATTCTGATTGTGAATTTGTTACAATTATATATATGTCTACTCCATACTGACGCCCTGATTCAAGGTATATACCATCTCTATCATATCCATGAAAGAAATCAACCTGTACTTCCCACTCATTATTGTCTGTTAATTTTGTTACACCTCTCCATGTAAGAACATTATATTCGTCATTATCAATTGGTATTGCAATAAGACCTAAATAGTAACCTCCTCCAGATAAATACATTGCCGTTTTATTCCAGCCATATCCTATTCCAGGGTTTACACTTTGTTCCGAATCAGGATAACCTACATAACTTGAAATAAAATCTTGTAAGTCATAATTGTAGTATCCACCATCATTAATTATATTGCTGAACATTAATGCATATTGAGCATTTGCAAATATAGCACTAGATTTAACTATTCTTTGAATAGTCTTCTTAAAGTATTTTTTATCAACATAAAACTCATATATTACAGTTACCTGCTGATATTCAGAATCCCACACAACTCTTAAATGTGAATCATCTATTTTCTCTATTGTTACTGTTCCTGTTAAGAAAGGTGTGTAAGGATTAGATCCCACCTCATATTCAGGATAGTATAAATTATAATCTGATGTTAATGTTGCTGATAAGTTATCCCCTTCTTTATTTGTACTGAAAAATAGAACTTTTCCATTACTTGAATCTATACGCAAAAATATGTTTGGAGTATCAACCACCCAATTTCCATCTATATCTCT
>JANZKD010000195.1 GCA_025061245.1 Candidatus Culexmicrobium profundum | reverse complement strand
CGCCATAAGGAAGATGCATCTCATCATGACCACACTATATGAATATCAAAACAACATTAGGAAGAGAAAATGCAGTATTGAAGGCATAGATCATCCAACCATGGTAATCACCATGATTAAAGGCGGAATGAAAGAAAATGTTGTCTGCGATAAATGTGAAATTAGATTTGATAGACGAATAACACCGGAAGAAAACCCGGAGGAAGTGGAAGAGGAGCTAATTAACCTACTTAAAAACCTCATGAAAGTTGACTCTGAATTAAATATAAAATGGGAGAGACTTTTACTAGCAAAACCTGCTGGCCCCACACCCATGAATTCTCCATTAATAACAGCTCTAAAAAATGCTGGAAGAAAAGTATTGAATGAAGAATTACCAGTGAAAGGTATGACAGGCTTTGCTGACTCCAGATTTTATTGGGAAAAAGGAATACCATTTGTACATTATGGCGCTGGACCTAGAGATCCAAAAGATGCTAGAGCTCACGGACCAAATGAGAGAATTAAAATTGAAGACTTAATTAATGGAACAAAAGTTTTAGCCATAGCATTACTAAATCTAATAGGACCTAAATAAAGTAAAAACACTGTGAGAGAGTTAAATGAGCTGCTTCATATGTAACGGGAATGGGATGTATAAGTGTCATATATGTGGTAGAGCTATTTGTGCAAAACACACTAAATTTACAATAACTTGTATTAATTGTGCATCTAAGGATGAAAAAATTGATTTTTCAATTAGAGAGGCCACCGTTAAAGATCGTGAAGTAATAGGAGGAATTGTCAAAAACTTTTGGGGTGAGGATGTACAGCTAACCTTTGGAAAGAAATTTTTAGTTAAGAAGTTACCAGTATTTGCTGCAGTTGTTGATGGAAACATTGTAGGCTTCATATCCTACTATAATTTAAACTAAAGAGGAATTATTGATAGTAGCAATTAGAGTTTTACCTGAATATCAGAGAAAAAGAATTGGTAAAGCCTTGCTTTTAACAGTTGAAGAAAAAGCCAGAAGATTAAATAAGAAAAAACTTCTTGTTTCTACATCCAATGACAACTTACCCGCACTGGCATTTTATCAACTATCAGGATATCAGATCTATGAAGTAATCCCCAATGCTATTGCTGAAAAACATGGAGAAATGCATCCAGGATTATTTGGAATACCTGTAAGAGATGAAATAAGACTTAAAAAGCATTTAAACTAAAGGCCAATTAACATGTAATTGATAAATATGAAGAAATTTAAAGCAGCCATCATAGTTTTCCCTAATGTAGAAGAATTAGACTTTGTAGGAGTATGGGAGACACTTGGCACATTAGAACACTTCTCAGAGGAGTATTTTGAAAAACATTTGGTCACAATTATTTCTGACAAGATTATTAAGTGTGCCCATGGATTAACAATACTAGCTGACATGAAATTAACTGACTTGACAGATTACGATGTAATCATAGTTCCAGGAGGGCCAGGTGTAAGAGAGGCAATGAAAAATGAAATGCTCTTAACGAAAATTAAATGCGCATATGAAGCTGGAAAACTTATAAGCTCAGTATGTACAGGGGCATTCATTCTAGCTAAAGCTGGACTACTTAGAGGAAAAAGAGCAACAACATATCATAAACAACTGAAAAATCTAGCTCAATTTAATGTTAAAGTATTAAAACAAAGAGTTGTAGCTGAAGAAAACATTATTACAGGTGCAGGAGTAACAGCGTCCATCGATGTAGGTTTAAAAATTATTGAAACAATTCTAGGAAAAGAAAAGGCCAAAAAGGTTGCTGAATGGATAGAATATCCATTCTACCATAAATAAATCAAAAATAATCATCCAAATCAACAGTCATAACAATAATTAATTAGGGAAATAAGAAAGACTTATTCAATTGAAAGACATCTAATAATTAACGGGGCGATGACTGATCAGAGTTAAGATGAACAATGATGGAAAGGCATTAGGAGGAGCCCCCAAATAAAGCGGCGGTCGTCTAGCCAGGCTAGGACATGGGCCTCCCGAGCCCACAGCCCGGGTTCAAATCCCGGCCGCCGCATCAATTACATTCAAATTCTCATAATCAATATTCGACCTAGATAAACTGAGGAAACTTACAATTAACCCCCTTAAAGTTGATGTGAAAAGAATAATAATGTTTAAAAGCTACTCTTTATTTGTTTGTGTTAAGTATAGCTATAGTGG
>JANZKD010000236.1 GCA_025061245.1 Candidatus Culexmicrobium profundum | reverse complement strand
TTTTTCTAGGCACATGGTAAGATAATGTAAAAATCACTACCTCATTCTCACTCATACCATACTTTTCTCTTATTTCTCGGCGTCCCCTCTTAGTGAACTTAAATTTCTCTGGATCTACTCCATGATGAATTACTTGAATTTTGTCTTGATATTTTCCTAAAGCTAACACTCTTTCTTTTAAGTCTTCACTGACAGTAATGATTATTTCTGCCTTATCTAATACATGTTTTACTATTCTTCTTAGTTTTGAGTCTAGTAATATTCCATAATTTATTTCTGGTACAGTGGCTGCATCATATCCATGCAATGTTACTATGAATGGTCTATTGATCTTTCTTGACACATAGGTAGCTGCAAAGCCTGCTACATATGCAAAGTGTGCATGTATTAAGTTCACTTTATTGTCTGCAAGTTTAATTGCATCATTAATTGTTTGAGCAATTTTAATAGAGGTATCTAGATCTAATTCCCATCGTTTCATTATTTCCTCAGTTAGCTTCTTAACCTCTCTTGAAGGTCTCTTTCTAACTTTAACTTTGTTTACTGCTTGTACCTTTATGTTAAAGCCCTGTTTTCTTAATCTTCTAACTAGTTTTTCAACGAAGATACCAGGCCTTATATCCCTCTTTAATGGGTATACGTCGGAGATCAATAACAGGTTCATATAACTTCACCTTCTCCATTACTCTTGCATAGAATTCCAATAGTGATGGTATTTTTCTCTCAACTGTAAATTCGTATCTTAGTTTCTTTGCTCTTCTTCTAATTCTAGTTATCATTCCATTTTTTACGGCTTCCTTCAGCTTATATAGCTCACTTATATCTGATAGTATGATGCCTAGTTTATACTTCTCCAAGAATCTTGCTATGGTTTCATGTTGACTGAATGTAACTACTGGTAATCCTGCACCGACATAGTCTATAATCTTATTTGGGAATGCCATTTTCAAGTGCTCCTTGTTTAATCCATCGTAGAAGGCTGCCCAGCCGAAGTGATATTTGCTTATCTCCTTTAACAAAACTGTCCTTGGAAGCCGTTTGTGATAATGTATATATGGGTTTTCCTTACTCAACTTAATGTATGCCTCATCATCTCTTACTGGATATATGTGAATATGCATTCTATTTCTTGCTATTTCGAGGAATATTTCTCTTAGATCATAATGACTACCATAAACTTTACTGGTTATTGTTCCAACATAGACTATATGTATTTCTCTTGTCGAGAGCATTGGCTTAAATCTCTGAGGTAAAACTTTCTGTGAAATGTAATTATAGAATACTAATTCATATTCCTTGTCAACATCATATTTCTGATGCACATAGTCTCTAACGCCATCGCTGACATAGATTCTTGCATCACTGCATTCAATTGCAACTTTTTCTTCGAATGCATATCTTTTAATTAATTTTTCATTGTCGAATGTATGGTAACCTGTTTTATGTAATGTTAATAATTCATGGACATCGTGAATTATTGGTGTCTTTATATCTGCTTCTATGGCTGCTATGGTTAGAAAATCTGGTGCATTATGGCTATGTATTATATCTGCATTTAAACTTCTCAATACTCTTTTTAATTCACTGTGAACTCTATTTTCAGGTACTTTGATTACTTCATCAAAGTATTCTTCGCCGTGACCATATAACTTGCTTGGCGGAGTTCTTGCATATATTAGAGTAAATCTTAATTTTTCACCTAAATACTCCCTTAATCCTTCAGCATATTTTAATGCTCTAACACATGGAGTTGGCTGCATAAATACTACATGGAACATTTTCTCACCTCAAGAATTTCAAATTTCTAATGCAGTAATATCTAGTAAGGAATTATACGCCACAAATTGACACTTAGATAGTGCTATCTAGTATTACGGGAATTGAATTATAAGTTTTTTGTCTTAGACACCTTAATGTCAAGGACAACCCTATATTTTCTTGGAGCTACTTCTCCTACTAGTCTCCCACCAACAAATTTATATTCCACATCATATTCGCCTAGCTTTTCACTATATTTTTTAATGGCTTTCTCTATTGGATTCTCATTTTTACTGACTCTTATAAATTCATATGGATGAATCCATCCTCCATTTTCTTTCAAAGCCATCAATGCATACTTTAAATACTTTAGAGATAGTTCTGGAAGCGGCATTAAAACTCTGTCAGCAATATTTCTAAGCTGATTTTCTATCATCTTTGCAGCA
>JANZKD010000237.1 GCA_025061245.1 Candidatus Culexmicrobium profundum | reverse complement strand
ATCTGCTTATTATAGTGTTAGGTGGCATCCTTCTAGACCAGTATACTTAGATTTATGGGGATTAGCAGAAGCATATAGTGTTGAAGTATTTGAGGGAGCTAGACTTCGCACCCCAGCAGAAATAACAATAATCCCTGAAGAGGAAGGTGAAATATAATGATTGTTGACAAAGTTTGTGTAATTAAGTATCAAGTGTTCTTGGATTATGATGATATGCCTTTAGAAGATGTAATAGCAGATGCTAAAAAACTAAATGAAAAATACAACCTCCGAGGCTTTGAAGTATACATGACTACTCCTCCTAATCCAGAGATTGGTAAGATTTATGCTAGTTGGCATGTTCGTTTTTATAAGCTTTTTGATAATATTGAGCCTGTTAGACGGATTATCAATGATTCTCGTTGTCATGAGCGTTTTAAGGAGTATGCTAGGTTTCTTGGATTTCAGGTTTTGAGGGAGCGTCCATCAACTCACAAAGCCCCAATTATAAAAACTCACGTGGTAACTGAGGGTGCAATTATAAATCTTGGTGCTGAGGTTTGGTCTACTGTTTTTAAATTTGGTAGTGAAGAGGAGTTTAGGCGTGTTTTGAATTGGCTTAGGGGACGTCTTCAATTGGATAAGCATGGAATGAAGGCTTATACTCATCCTAAATTGATGATAATTGTTTATAGTAGGGATAAGGATAGTGCCTTCAAGGTTGGTGAGTGGATTAGGCATAATAACCCAGTAACATTAGAAACATGGAAAAAACTTTTCTATAGTGTTTATGGTTTTGAGGCTAACAAAATGATTTATGCTTCATGGTGTCCTAAGTGTAGGCGTGGACTTGGAAAACACTATGAACATATTTAAGTTTTCTCCACTAGGAAGCATGCTTCTACTTTTCCGTTTTTCTTTTTAATTGAACTTGTGCTTATGATTACTTCTGTTTCTTCAAGTTCTTCATTAGCTTTCTTAATTAGTTTTTCCATTGCTTCCTTCAGAGTTTTTCCTTCTGCACAGATGATTCTCATGGTCATCAATAATTTATTTCTATTAAATTGATTATTTAAATTTTTATTGGGAGGTTGATAAATATGCAGACTAGAAGAACCATTGCTATGGCTTTTCTGTTGCTAATGTTGTTGCTGTCTAGTGCTTCTATGGTTTATGGGTGTAAGAGGCATAAGAAACCGAAGCATGAATGCAAATGTGACTGTAAAGAAAAACTTGATGAAATTTTAAGTGAACTGAAAGCTTTGAAGAAATTGATTGCAATGATGAATAATGAAATTGAAAGCATTGAATCTAAATTGAACAAGCTTGATGACCTCTATGATTCAATTGATGATTTGGAGAGTCTAATGAAGTATATTACTTCTAATTTATCCAGCAAGATAATGAAAGTTCAATCCTATATTGACAATCAGCTCGAAGAACTCAACAACACATTATATTCCATTAACCAAACAACCAATATTTATAATACAACCTACATCTACATAACAAAACAGTATCTATTAAACTTAACTGGACTATATAGTGAATTAAGCCAAATAAAACTTGAACTTAAAACATTACTATCCGATATTGCCTCAAAAGTTGACTTAAATGCGGATGGAATAATCTCATGTATTAACAGAATAACATTATTAGAAGAAAGAATTAATGAGCGATATTCAACAGTTAAACTTATTGCCTCCACCAGCATAATGTTCTCAGTATTCAACTTAATACTTAATGTCCTCTTGCTAAGTCTAATAATCCATCACTTCTACATCAAAAAACAAGGCTCAACAAAATCACAAAATACATAAAATTCCATAAACTTCACTAACCTGCACTAATTAACTTTTTTCATTACCTTCAAATTTTTCATCATTTCATCATCTACATTTTTTGCTTTTTTCATCATCCTTCACTTTCCAATCGTTCTCAACAAATTTTTATAAGTCTCATCAAAAATACTATTATTGGGGGTAATAATGACCATGGAAAAAAGGTTACTTTCAACTGGTGAAGTATGCAAATTATTGGGCATCACTCATAATACTGTCTATAGATATATTAAAATCGGCATCTTTAAACCAATAAAACTCCCATCTGGAACATGGCGTATCCCACGAGAACAAGTAATAAAACTATTAGAACAAGGAAAAGTAGAACCAGAAGAAGAATCAAAAATAATAGAAATAATTACTCCAGAACAAGAAAAAGCACCGACAATGACTGAACAACAAAGAAAAAGAATAATCACCCTAATAAAACAATTAAAA
>JANZKD010000108.1 GCA_025061245.1 Candidatus Culexmicrobium profundum | reverse complement strand
AGTTATAGCTATAGAAATCGAACCGCCAAGTTCTTCTATTTTTCTCCTAATATTTTCAAGATCTTCAAGTATCACATTTAGATCTTCCATCTTATAATTAGGTATCTCTAAAATTACTTCTTCAGTTCCACGAATTTCATCTAATCCATAAATCACTACAGCAAAGTGCTTTCTAATAAAGTCTTCAACGAGTAAAGTTAATGTACCAGTAATAATGTTAGGAGTATATTCACTCCAACCTTTAGCTTTACTTAATTCTTCAAATCGATCTAAATCCATGACAATTATACATCCATGAGCCATACCAACCCTCAATCTACAATTATAGTTATTCAATTTTTATTAATACGAAAGACTTTATAAATCATCTTAGTGTAGTGATTGTGAGAGGTGCAAGTTTTGAGTGAGTGGAACTCAATCATATTCCAACTTGGCTTTGGAGCAATTTCAGGCTTTGCCGTTGGATATGCCTTCAAGAAGGTGCTTAAACTTACACTTATAATTTCCGGCTTACTAATATTAGCATTAATGTATTTGCAATGGCAAGGAATTCTAAATGTAAATTACGAAGAGTTATTCCAAAAAGTTGAGGGATGGATAAAGGGAATGATGGGTGAGGGCTCTACAATTGTAAGCCAAGCAGTTGCAAACCTCCCATTCGCTGCAGCTTTTCTAGCGGGATTTGCTTTAGGCCTCAAAAAAGGATAAATATTACAAGTAATACATATAATACAGGTGTTACATCTTGAATGAGAGGAAAAAGACAAAGACAATAAGCATAAGAGGACTAGACAATGAAATTTACAGGCAATTAACCATTGCGGCTAAAGAAATGGGAAAAACCATTGGAGAAGTAACCAATGAGGCAATAAAACTATACCTAACATTGATAAAGGGTTCAGAATCAATAGCAAGAAAACTTTCAACAACCATAGGTACAATTACAAAGGCCTTCAAAGAAGGATTAAAAGAAACTGAGATAGACATTGTAAGAGGATTAGATGAATTAACAATTTCAAGAAAAGATTTAGTGAGCTATGGTAAACCAATAGCCTTCATGTTTATAGGCAAATTAAAGTTTGATGAAGACGTAGATACAAACATCTTCATGAAATATGTGGATAGCATAATTTCATGCAATGAAGTATGCATCCCTAAAACACTCTCTAAGATAATTGTGGGAAGAAGATGCAGATTTGTGAAAAAGATTACAGTATACTAGTGCAGCCACTTCACTATCCATCCAAGAGCATCATTCAAATTTTTAGCAACATATTCAAAGTTCACCTTCAAGTCATCTACATTCAAATAAATAGCTTTCATATTAACGTTCAAAGCTCCCTCAATATCAGCCCTAAAATCATCACCAATCATAACTGCATCATTGGCATCAACATCTAACATTGAAAGTGCATATCTGAAAATTTCAGGTCTAGGTTTTCTAAAGCCAATTTCATCAGAGAAAATCATAGCATCAAAATAGTCATCTAGCCCCCACAATTGAAGGGCTTCAATGATATGGCGGCCACTCATGACATTAGAAATTAATCCTACCCTCAAATTTAACTCATGAATTATATCTAAGACACTCTTCAATTCATCTCTAGGCCTTGTACAATGAACAAATGGATACATATATGAAGATATAAGTGACTTAATAAGATTATCATCAAAAGAGTAATACTCCAAGTGATATAGCATTAATTTAATTTCAAAGGATAATGGAACTTCAACTTCAAGTTCTCTCACTGAATCACATAGCCTCCTAATGCTCCAGAAAGAATTCCTCACAACAGCTAAGGATACATTCGGGATAAAATCACTTAATGTCTCATGTAATTTCCTAACTCTAACTTCAAAGTATTCATTCAAGCTTATATTCGGAATGAACATTGTTCTCCAAAAATCGAAGAAGACTGCTTTAACCATCAATATCACTCCAATCCAAATTAGCAATACTAATTGGAATTATTATGATATATATTTAAGATAAGTAAGTAATGAAAATTAACATCAACATAAATTAACAGTTAGGTTAATTTAGTCCATATAATTACTTTTTATAGGGGATTTTCTTGAAATTATCTAGGTCCATTCATCTAGTTGATAACTCACTTGCCAACGTCTACATTGTCACAACAAATAAAGGCTACTTGATTATTGATGCAGGAGTACCAGAAAACTTTATACGAGTTATTTCTTACCTAAGAAAAAACAATTTTAGCTTAGAGAAATGTTTAGGCATAATAATTACCCACTACCACTCTGATCATACAGGTTGC
>JANZKD010000232.1 GCA_025061245.1 Candidatus Culexmicrobium profundum | reverse complement strand
ACGCAATGTTTTCACTGGGTGAGACTGGTCTATAAATTTCGACAATATCATTAACTCTCTTAGTGTATTCAACCATTACTACTGCGTTTGCTCCTGGAGGGATTGCAGCGCCCGTCGATATTTCTATTGCACTTCCATGTTTTACTCTTATCTTTGGTTCTTCTCCTGGTTCAATTTTACCTAGAACTTTAAGTTTTATGGGCGAATGATCGTCAGCTTCAAAGGTGTCTTCGGCTATTACAGCATATCCATCCATTAATGATCTGTCGAAGGATGGTAGATCGATGTTGGCGATAACGTCTTCTCCTAAAATTCTACCATAAGCATTTGCTAACTCTATAACTTCGTATCCAATGGGTTTTAATGGTATCTTTCCTGATATTGCATTGAAGGCTTCTTCTACACTCATTAATTTATGGAATATCCTGCGTGTCAATTTGATTCCTCCAGTGCTCTTAATAATAATACTTCTACTTCCTCATTTTCTTCTAGTCCTTCTACTTCCTCTGGAATTACTATTATGCCATTGGCTTTAGTTACTGTGGATAGTATACCTGAGCCTGTTAGCTTTAGTGGTTCTGCATAATACTCTCCATTTTTTTCTATTACCTTTACCCTGAGAAAATCTCTGACTCCTGGAGTTGATGCAACTCTCCTAGACATTTTTGCTCTTATTTTGGGTAGTGGCATAAATTTTATTCCACTTACAATTTCTATTATTGGTTTGACAAAAGTTTCGAAACCTACTAGTGCTGCTACTGGAAATCCTGATAGCATTACTATTGGCTTGCCATTATAAATTGCTACTCCTGTTGGTTTACCGGGCTTTATGGATACACCATGAAATATTATTTTTGCTCCAAGTTTTTTAATTGCCTTTATGGTGTAATCTTTCCTACCTACTGAGGTTCCTCCTATTGTTATCACAATGTCTACTTTTTCTATGGAGTTTTTAATTTTGTTTTCAATTTCATCAATATCGTCTTGAGCAGTTCCTAAGTCAATGAATTCTCCACCGTTTTCAATTGTTAATGCAGCTAGCATCCATTTTGTGCTATTTATTATTTTTCCAGGTTCAATTTTGCCGCCAAGTTCTATTAGTTCGCTTCCAGTTGATAATATGCCAATTCTGGGTTTTCTATAAACTTTAATTTTTGTTATGTTTAATGATGCAAGTACCCCTATATTCCATGCTCTTATCACTTGGTTTTTTGTAAGTACTATTTCTCCTTTTCTTAAGTCTTCTCCTTTCCTTGATATGTTCTTCCATTTCGGCAGTGCTTTATAAACTTCAATATATCCGTCTACTCGCTTTGCTTCTTCATATGGTATTACTACATCGGCCCCTTCTGGAATTTTTGCTCCAGTTGATATTTCCATTACTTCTCCGGTTTTTAGAGTTAATTGGCTTATTTCACCTACTTCAATTTTTCCAGTAACTTTCAAGATTACTGGATTGTTTAGCGATGCTCCTCTTATATCTTCACTTAGAGCTGCATATCCATCCATTGCAGCTCTGTCGAAGGGGGGAATATCTACTGTTGCCTTAATTTCTTCGGCAGAAACTCGGCCTAAGCTTGATAATAAATTCAATTCTTCAATATCTTTTATCCTAATGCTTATGCTGCTTTTAATCTTATTTAATGCGTCTTGAACTGTAATTAGACTTTTAAATCCTAGTCGAGTAATAGCCATTTTCTTCCTCCATTTATAAGCTTAAATTTTTCATTCAATAATTTTGAGTTAGAGTTGATCATGCTGATAAGACATTGTAATAATTAGAATTTAATACTTTACATTTCTATTTTTATGTCTTCAGCATATAATTCTACTATTTTACCATCATTTCTTCTTAAAATTAGGGCTCCATCATCTTTTATGTCAACTGCATATCCAACTATTTTCTCTCTATTAGAAACCTTTACTTTTCGTCCGAGTATAATGTCGTGTTTTCTCCATTCATTTAGAATTTTTTCTTCTAAATTATTTTCAATTAGCTTTTTATATGCATCTAGATTCTTTATAATTTCATTTAATATTGATTCGATTTTGAATTTTCTCCCTGTCACTATTAGTATTGATGTTGCCTGTTTTTTTAATTGGGAGGGAAACTGTCTATGCTCTATATTGACATTTATCCCTATGCCTACTATTAGGTATTCAAGTTTCTCTCCAGCTAATATTGCTTCGCATATTATTCCGCCGAGTTTTTTACTATTTATCACTATGTCGTTTGGCCATTTCACTTTTACATCAATTTTACATATTTCATTGATTGCCTTTCTAACG
>JANZKD010000176.1 GCA_025061245.1 Candidatus Culexmicrobium profundum | reverse complement strand
GTCCTTTTCTTAATATTTCTCTTGCCTTCTTCTTTCCATTGCTTTCTCCAACCATTTCAAATAGTATTCCTGCTAAGTTTATTGCTTTTTCTTCTAGGTCTTCCGGTCCCTTTCCCATTAGTGTTAGTAGTGCTTCTTTGGCTTCTAGTGCTGGTCCAATGGCATATCCTAATGGTTGTTCTCCAAAGGTTATTGCGCATTGGATGTTCATGCCTAATCTTTTTCCTAATTCAATGAATTCTTTGGCTAGTTCATGGGCTTCATCAATTGTTTTTATTTTTGCTTCTCTACCTGTTGGGATGTCTATTACTACATAGTCTGCTCCCATGGCTTTCTTTTTGCTTATTATTGATGGTAGAAGTAATGGGTCTATTGCTAATGGATATTCAACTTGGATGAATAGATCGTCTGCTGGCGCTAGGTCTAGTGCTCCTCCCCAAACTATGCATGCATTAACTTTGCTGATTACTTCTTTTATTTCTTCTAGGGATAAGTTTACTGGGCATAATACTTCCATTCTATCAGCTGTGCCTGCTGGTGATGTTATAGCTCTTGATGATGTTTTTGGTATAGTGTAGCCTGCAGCTGCTACTATTGGAACTAATACTATGGTGGTTTTATCTCCCGGTATTCCTCCTATGCTATGCTTATCTAGTATTGGTTTCTTCTTAATGTTTAATTTTTTACCTGTTTCAACCATGGCTTTAGTTAATGCCTCCTTTTCATTCATGCTTGAGCCATGTATGTATAGGGCTGTAACGAAGGCTGAGAGTTCAATGTCGCTTATACGTCTTTCAACTACATCTCTAATAATTGTTTTAATTTCATGTTCGAGTAATCTTTTACCATGAATCTTTGCCTGTATATACCTTGTTGATGCAGGTCTATGTGCAGCTTTAACGTCTACTTCTTCTCCAGCTGAGACTTTTAATTGTTCACAAACTTCTTTGTATAATCCGATATATCCTTCTGGAAAGATTGTGGATATATTTGTAATAGCAACTAGTCTTTTATCTTTATATTTTATTTCTATTCTATCAACTGCATGTATTCCAAGGGATTTAGCATCCTCTTTATTCAATACAACTATGGGTCTTCCTCCAGCTTCAATATATAGTGTTCTTACTTTAAGTTTCATGTTTATCAGCCCTTAACAATTTATAATTAAGTATTATTCTATCTTTTAAAATATCTCCTTTATTATTAGCATAATTCATTAATACGACTCGAATAATTGTGTTATTGAGGTTTGGTATCCTTGAAGTATATTGATTTTATAAATTTAAATTACATTCCTCGGGAAGATGATTTAATTTGCACTTATTATGTTGAGCCAGATGGGTTAACTATTAATGAGGCTGCTGGTGGAATAGCTGCTGAAAGCTCCATTGGAACATGGACTGAAATTTCAACCTTAAAGTCGTATGTTAAGGATTTAGCGGCAAAAGTATTCAAGATAGAGGGCAATGTTATCCAAATAGCCTATCCAATAGATTTATTTGAGGAAGGAAATATGCCAAATATACTTAGCAGTATTGCGGGAAACATTTTTGGGTTAAAGGGAATTAAAAACCTAAGATTACTTGACATTAAATTTCCATGTAGAATTGTTAAAAGTTTTATGGGTCCTAGATTTGGTATACCTGGAGTACGTGAAATATTAAAGGTCAAAAACAGACCGCTTATAGGTACTATAATAAAGCCAAAGTTAGGGTTAAAGACTACTGATCATGCTAAAGTTGCTTATGAAGCATGGCTTGGTGGTTGCGATCTAGTAAAGGATGATGAAAATTTGAGTAATCAACGTTTCAATAAATTTGAAGAACGAGTAATTGAAACTTTAAAAGCAAGGGATAAGGCTGAAAATGAAACTGGTGAGAGAAAAATATACCTAGTGAACGTTACTACTGAAACTATGGAAATGATTAGAAGAGCTAAATTTGTCAAGGAGCATGGTGGAGAAGCTATAATGGTTGACATTTTAACATGTGGATTTGCTGCTCTTCAAACTTTGAGGAAAGCTGATTTAGACTTAGTGATTCATGCCCATAGAGCTGGACATGCTGCCTTTACTAGAAATCCAAAGCATGGAATTTCCATGAAGGTAATTGCCAAGATATCCAGAATAATTGGTGTAGATCAACTTCATGTAGGAACAATTGTAGGTAAAATGTATGAGTCAAAGGAGGATGTCTTAGAGAATAGAAGGGCTTTAAAAGAAGATCTCTATGGGTTTAAACCTGTTTTTCCAGTAGCTTCTGGAGGATTGCATCCAGCTCTAGTTCCTGAAATAATGAAGTACTTTGGAATTGATGTT
>JANZKD010000148.1 GCA_025061245.1 Candidatus Culexmicrobium profundum | reverse complement strand
TGAAAGAGAAAAGTTAGTGCTTCCAGTAACTGTTAGAAGAAGGTAAAATATATATAACATGTAACAGTTCAATATAATGTTTGGAGGTGAAATAGATGGCGGCTACTCCCTATGTGGATATATCTCAGCTGTTAAATCAAATACTTCCATTGATTTCAGCGTTCCTATCGATGTTCATGACGATCTGGCTCTTTAAGACTTTTGTTAGTATGTTTAAAGAGATGGGAGAAGTAGCTTAGAAGTCTAGCATTACAGCGTAACCTTTAAGCTTACTCTATTTTATTTTTTTATGGTGATTAAATGGAGGTTCTAATTGGTTACTGCAGACCATGTAAGAGCTACTCAATTCTTGCAAATGATTTGAAAAGAATGTTTGACAAAAACAAGATAAACTCATGGTTTGTATTTAGAGAAACAATAGGATATCCAGTTAGATCAATAGACTACTTAATAATATTTGATAGCTGCATAGAAGTAGCATTATTACCTTGGCTTTTAAAAAGATTACTTGCAAAAAAAGTAGTATTCTGGGGAGACTTTGAAGGAACACCATATCTTTCTACTGTAACGAAAGCTTTCCTTAACATGAATATAGTTATATCTGCATCAAAATTTTTCAAAAGATGCTTGAATGAAATTGGAGTAAAAGTAGATTACATTATACCTAGATGGATAAATCCGGAGAGATTACAACCATATAATGAGCCATTAATTTATAAGCCATACTTTTTATGGGTAGCAGGAGTAGATACTAGACAAAAACCGGAATCACGTAAAGGAGAAAAACAGTTGATAAAAATATGGAATAAATTTATGGAAAAATATGATGACATATATTTAGTTGCTGTATCTGATTTTCCATTTGAAAATTACTGTAAAAATATTATTAGGTTTAATTTTGGAGAACTTGATGATCATAAGCTTGCAACATTATATAGATTTGCACTAGCATACCTACATACTAGTCACTGTGAAGGCTTTGGAATGCCACCGTTAGAAGCTATGTATCTTAAATGTCCATTAGTTTATCTTGATACTCCAGCAGTAAATGAATTTGCAGTAGGATTAAAAGTAGAGGTAGAACCAAGCATTCAAGTTTACAGCATACATGGAGGACTTTATCAATACTATAAATTTGATGTTGATGAGTATGTTAAGGCTATGGAGGAAACCTTTAAAAGCAACATTAATGATTTAATTGAAAAGGCAAGAAGAAAGAGCGAAGAATATATTATAGATAAGGTATATAGGAAACTATTAGAGGTGTTGTAGAGTGCCGATAATCTACATATTTAGGGACAAGTATCTTGATTTACCTCCATTTTGGAGCAATAATTGTTGCAGTGCAGAAATAAAATTGTCAAGCAAACCTTCAAGTACAAAATTAGTATTACATGTTAAAGAGGCAGGATATTTTGATTGGCTAGGTGGCAAGTATAATGTTCAGTCAATTATTGGTATGGCTAACAGTGTTAAAATAAATGATGTGGAGGTTATTCACACCGGTGATAGAATCGAAGTATGTAAGTCATATGAGCAGTTAAATGCCCAAGAATATATGAATTCACCGGCATCAAGTGATGTATATACAGTTTGCTTATTTATTGTTTCACCATATAATTTGCAATCAGTTAGATATTATGTTATTTTTGACTTATATCTTGAAATACCAGAGACAGAACCACTACCAGAAAAAGAAGTTATAAAAGAAACTGGCGGTACTGGTCAAGGAATAGATAATGTATTCCTAAATATATTTCAATTTATACAAACAATATTGTTTATAATACCACTAGCTATAATATTCAATTTAATATCACTTATTATGCCAAGAAAATAAAGGTGAAAAAATGAGTATATTAACGGAGTTAGAGGAAATAGTTGAAATATTTGAGGTTATAATTCAGTCTATAACATTACTGTTGATGCCTTTGGCTATTGCTAATGCAATTGGATATAAGAAGGAGGAAGTTCCACCTGCACCAGAAGAAGTATGGTATGAAATAATTATTGATAATTCGGCGAATAGTAATGATTTAACTGATTATCAAGTATTATTAACTATTACTGGTGATGCTCAATTCTTTTCGGATTGTAATAATGACAATACAGTAATAGAAATTTATGATGAGGATAAAGCTACATTGATACCATTTTATGTAGAGGAATGGGATGTAGCCAACAAGAATGCAAGGATATGGATTAAAGTGCCGTTAATACCTGCAAATTCAATTAAAAAAGTGTATCTTAAAGTAAATCCAAGTAGAACAGAGAGTCTAAGCAATCCTTATAATGTTTTTATACGTTTTGATGATTTC
>JANZKD010000162.1 GCA_025061245.1 Candidatus Culexmicrobium profundum | reverse complement strand
CCTTATATTTTTGGGTTTTTCACTAGACTAAGGAAAACATCCTTCAATATAGAAGGCTCAAAAAACTCGCCACAAGCAAAGAAAATGAAATCTCCATATCTAAAATAATTACCCTTCACATATAGGTTTGGGAAAACTTTTACACCGGAATCAAACTGCCTATTAGAAATCAAAAACATGAAAGCCCTCCAATATAAATTGTTAACTAATAATACATCTAACTAAAGAACTTTAAAACTTCTTTAAAATCTTAATTGTCCATCAAACCTTATGCCATTTAACTTCTTCATTTTGAAATTTAATCCGAAACATAAGTGACCAATACTATCGGTTAGGGAAAAGTAACCCATGAGAATATCATAGTCTTTATTGAGTGCTTCTAAACTTCTCTCTTACTCTCATTATAGTGCTTGTAAACAACTCTGTCATAATCCTTTACACAAATCTCCTTGTCAAAAACTACATTAATAACTCTCTCCCTTTTATGGGCTTCATATTTATGGGTGAAGCTTGGAACATCAATAGCCTTCCATCTATCAAACTTTGAGAAGAAGGTTTCTTCAGGCTTCAACCTAAAATTCCACAAGTTTTCTTCTCCTAAAGACAATATTCTCTCCTCTAAGTTTTCACCAGTAAGAAAAGACGACCATAAAACAACTGTTCTAGGCTCGGTAGACTCGGAAATATCAGTTTTACCGAAACATGCTTACATAAGATTTCTACACTTAAACTCCATTACATAATTGTACTCTAACCTATCTAAACCTAAGATGACTATCATAATGACTATCATAGAATATCACCAGCAATAATTCTACCATTTCTCTTTAAAGTAAATCTACCCATCTCTGGCAGAACATTAAACCTTTCAATAACACATGACTTTTGAAGAGTTAACCTAACTCCTCCAACCTCAGTTTCACCAATGAAATCACTTACATCCCTCTAAGCGTTAAAACACCAATTTTCTCCTCAACATAAACCCTACACTTTGATCCTTAAGTGTCAATTGAAAAGAGAAACTCATCATCACTTTTAACTCCATCAATTAAACAGAATATTAGGGCATCAATCTCCCGGATGGTAGAAGAGACTTACCCTTACAGACAACAGCCCCACGATGAAAATTAAAGTCTCCATTAAAAACTAAGCCAATACTCTTAGGCTCCCCTGCACTCTCAACCTCACCCTCAAGCAGAATCTTCTTAACCCTAACATCAACTCCATGAGGGTAAACTTTAACTAAATCACCCTTAGAAATATCTCCAGACAACATAGTTCCAACATAAACTCGTTCGCCATCAATATTATATCAATCTTGAATTGACATCCTAAAATCATAACTAAGCTTAACATCCTCAAGTGAATCTAAAGTTTCAACAATAGTTGAACCAGTATACCAAGAAAGATTTTCAGATCTATGTACAAGGAAGTCACCCTTATAAGCTGATATGGGTAAGATGTATAGTGGTTTTATGTTGATGCTGCTTAAATAACTTAAAGCATTCTTCTTAACAGCATTAAACTTAGCTTCATCATAATCAATTAAATCCATTTTATTAATAGCAACGATGACACGTTTTATTCCAAGCAAACTAATCAAGTATGCGTGTCTTTCAGATTGCTCCTCTATTCCCTTAATAACATCAACAACCAATATAGCAGCGTCACCATACGTTGCACCTGTAACCATATTCTTTAAAACTCTCTATGACCAGGAACATCAATTAAAGCATATATTCTCCTAGAAGTCTTAAAGAAAATATATCTTATTTCAATGGTCATCTCTTTTTCAACTTCTTCCTCAAATGCATCAATAATATAAGCAACTCAAATGTCTACTTAAAGCCTCACAAATACTTTTTATCTCCTCAAGCTTCTCATCTGGAATAGACTTCGTATCATAAAGAATTCTACTAATAAGAGCTGATTTACCATGATCAACATGTCCAGCTAAAGCAATATTCAATCAAATCACCCAGCTACATATGTGGAAAACTGGAATTGGAACCCTACCGAAAAAGCCTTCCTAACCAAGTATAGGAGTGTGGTAGAGTCTTTACCCCCAGGAAACAAGGACGGCAAGCTTATCCCTAAAACGATAATAAGCTTCACGTATGACATAGATACTTCGAGACTCTAGAAAGTCAAGGTAATCTAATGCATATAACACCTCAAAACTAAAGGATAACAATCAAATTAAGCTCTACGATATTAAGTTAATTCAAAATAAACTTAGAAGTAAGGTTAAATAACAAAGAGAAAGATAAATGCTTATGGGAGTGAAATCCTTGAAGGAGGAGAAGGTATCCATTCACATACCAAAACAACTCT
>JANZKD010000281.1 GCA_025061245.1 Candidatus Culexmicrobium profundum | reverse complement strand
ATTCATATTAGCTATTGACAATAGTATTAGTCTACATGCATTAAGGTGATAATCATAAGACCAGTTTAATGGTTTATTAAGTTTAACTTCACCGTAAAAGAAAGTTAGAGGTGGATAATATTCTGATTTAAATAAAGCTCCTTCAGCTACATTTTGAGTATCATCACTCAACCTAATTCTAGTTAAAGATTTAATAAAGTCATTAATCCATATCGAGTCTCCTAAATCAATTTTTAAAACCTTATTATTGAATATTTTAACAGCATTACTAGGATGTCTTATGGGATAAAATTCAGTTACCTCTAATGGAGAAAATGTTCCTCCAGGTTCACCAAATATTTTGCATACATCACATGAAACCTTCATTAATGAATGTGTCCTGCTGATTTTTAATGGATCAACTTGACCACAACTTGATAAATTAAGCATCCACGCTATCTTTGAAGCACTAGTTCTTAAAACTCCCTTAATTGTTGAACCAGGTATTATATAGTTTTCAAGGTAATGATTTTTATTGGAAAATAAAGCTCTATAGAGAACTATATCGGCTAGGAAACCAGCTCTACCAGAACCTATAGATAATAGTGATTTTGTCTTAATAATTAAACCTAGCCTCATACTGCTCCACCACCCATAAATTTGATTATTTGATAGATATCAAATAATGAAGTCTCACTTAGAATTTCAGTAGAATCACCTAGTAGTAATCTAACAATCCTAACACATGCATCAGCTTTATCAGGATTTATCCTTTCAAGTCTACTTTGAGATCTAAATAAATGTGCTAAAACAAGCTTAACCATTTCAGATTTACCTAAACTATTAAGATTTCTTATAAGTTCAATAGATTCATGAATAAGCTCTCTGAAATATTTCACCTTATTTAATTCAGGATATTCACTTAAATTCAATAGCGCTGCTAAATGAACCTTATAGAAGGATTTAATCAATTCTTCATAATACTTATTTATATTCCCCTCGTTACTTGGATCAATCTTAAATAGAGATGAAATTAAATATTCAATTCCATTAGGATATTTACTTGAGATTTCATATGGCTGTAAAGAGAGATTATTTTCCTTAACAGTTGATATTAAACTTAAAGTGGAATTACCTGATAACAATCCTCTCTCAAAGAAAATAAATGACAATGAACCCTTAAATGTAGAATCTTTAAAAGCCATTATAGCCCTACTTCTAAACTCCTTCTTCGCAATTTCCATTAATATTGATGCAGACTCAAGCAATGCCCAGATATTCTCCTTTGCATGTGAAGATGCAATTCCAATACTTAAACTAGCTTTTCTACCAAGTTCCCTATAAAATTCTTCACATAGAATAATTGATGCAGGTATAGCTAGCCATGATGGCAAAATAATTAATGCATCATCACCACCAACATATAGAAATCCAATTAAAGTTCTAAGAGCATTAGCATAATGTTCTAAATTTAAACTACTAAGAATGTTTTTTAACTCGGAATTATCCTGATATTTAGATTGAAATTCATTAATGACAGTTTTTGTTGCATTAAAAACTATTTCACAAAGCTTTCTAAAAGCTTTTTTAAGTGAAATGTCTATTATTATGCTTCTTTCAAATGCATCTGTGAAGGAAAGGGTATTTGACATGAAAACACCCATACAATTACCATCAATTTCTAATAATGAAAGATTAAGTGTTTTCTTAGGCTTAAATTTACCATGACCAGCCAGTGTCTCCATTATCTTATCATAATAATCCATCCAACCTCCTAAAACTTCATTCATTGTCTTAGCATTCTCACCCGTAAATGGATAGCATACTTTTTCCCATCTTGACTTTAATCCAAAATTTAATCCTAAATTTATTTTAGCAGAACATATTGGACATAAAAAGTTCTCATTTAACTTCACACTAGCAGGACGATTTCTACATACATCACATAACCTCTCAAAGCCAAGGACAGTTAAAGAAGCTGTTGGTTTAATAGTATTCTTCATTTCCAATAATATTTTCATGGTTTCCTCATAGACTTCAACATAGTTAGTACTGAAATATGAACCACCAATAGCAACATTCAATTTAAGGTTTTCACCCATAATTCCAGATAGACTTTTATTAACTTGATCTTGAAGCCATTTACAATAGTTAACAGGTTTTTCACCTTTAGGATTTGGTATTAAAGCAGTAACTATGCCACCACCTGAATATAATATGCATTCAGGAGGTAAGTCCAGTAACTCTTGAATAGCTCTAGGCAGTGCATAAAGAGTGAGATAATCAATTACAATACTCCCAGCTATCAACCCCTTGATACTTTCACATTCTCTAATAAAACTTTGAATACCTCTCAAATCA
>JANZKD010000280.1 GCA_025061245.1 Candidatus Culexmicrobium profundum | reverse complement strand
TATTAAATGAAGGTGAAATTAAAAAATTAACACAAACAAATTCATTATCACTAGCAATAACATTACTAAAATGTAAGCTACTTGTAGTCACTCTGGGATCATTAGGAGCCATAATAAGTAGTAGCAACACGGTAACAATGATACCTGCCCTATCAACCATAGGAGAAAAAGTAATAGACACAACTGGAGCAGGAGACTGTTGGTGTGGAGCATTCCTAGCAACATACAAACTAACAGAGGATATATCAAAAGCAATAACAGTAGCCTCAATAATTTCAAGTATAAAATGTATGGGATGGGGATTCGAAAAACTGGTAAATCTAAAATTTACAAAGCCAGAGGACATTGTAAGATACATAATAAACTTAAGGGAAAAGGGAATTCAGAGAAGCATCACTGAATTCATAAAAACTGAACCTAGTCGCTAGGAAGAATTAATTTGAAACTCATGTTTTCTTCCCAATATCAACCACAAATGATCTTGAACTAACTCAGTTAACTTCACTTTTGCTCCATCACTCTTAACAAGAAAGTCACCTTCACTCTTATCCACAATTTCACCTATAATCGACGCCTTGACTCCCGAGGAAATTAACGTTCTAACTAGCTCATCAGCCTTATTAGGTCTAACTGTAATTAAAAGTGAACCTGAACTTATAGTTTTAAGGGGATCTGCATTCAACACATTACAAATAGCCTTAGTTTCAGGATTTATTATAACCCTATCCTCATAAACAATAAAACCAACATTAGAAGCCCTAGCTAACTCTTGAACACCTCCTAAAACTCCACCCTCAGTTGGATCATGCATAGCTGTTACTCCACCAACCTCAATGGCAATCATAGCCTCCCTTAAAACACTAATATACTTAATATACTCCTTAGCCCGATCAACAATCTCCTCAGACAATCTACTTTTCAAGTAATCTTCAAATTCATGAGCAAAAATAGCTGTACCCTCAATAGCTGCACCCTTGGTAAGTATAATCTTATCACCAACTCTAGCTCCACTACTAGTCACATACTTATCCTTAGAAGCCTCCCCAATAGAAGTGCAAATCAATATGGGCCGATCAAGCGAAGGAGTAACTTCAGTATGACCACAAACAACCATCATTTCTAACTCTTTAGCTGCAAGGTCAATTTGCCTAGTTATCTCATCAAGCAAATCTGAAGTAGCATTCTCAGGAAGTAAAATTACAACTGAAAGCCATTTAGGCCTAGCACCTCTAGTAGCGACATCATTAGAGCTAACATTAACTGCAAGCCAACCAATATTCTCAACTGCACCAGTGATAGGGTCAGAATGCAAAACTAAAACACGATCACCAAAATCAATAATAGCTGCATCCTCACCAATCTTAGGCTTAACCAAAACCCTAGAATCCAAAACACCTAAACGACCAAAAACTATTGATTCAAGAACCTCTGGAGGCATCTTACCCAAACGCAATTTTCTCTCATACATATAATCACATATCCCTCAACCAAATTTAAAATATTTAGAAACAGACTTAGCCACTGGAATAGAAACAATAATTCCAACTAACATTTGACAAATATTAAATGGAACCTCAGCCAATGCAGCCCAACCAAAAGACAAAGCATAAAACTCATAGAGAAAGTAACCTAAAACCATTTCACTTCCACCAATCAAAGCAGCAACAATCGAACCAGAAGTCTCAACATCAACCCTAAATGAAATATATAACAAGAATATTAAGAGAAAAGCTGAAGGAAAAGCCCAGAAAATCCAAGGAATATCAATAACAAAAGTATGATAACCAAGATATGGGAAACCTAGAGATAACTCCATCAAACCACTATAATAAGTTGAACCAACATAGAAAATTAAAGATGAAGTAATAAATGCAAATAGAAGAATAACAGTCCGCCAAAACATCTTGGAAGTAAACTTTCTAAAGTAAAAACTTAGAAAACCAACAATTAAACCCTCAAAACCCTTAATAACAAAGGTTCCAAGAGCATAGTATCCATAGCCAGTGATTATATCAGCCAAAGCAGAACCAAAACCACCAGCAACACCCCCAACAACAGGTCCAAAAAGAATCGCGGAAATATAAACTGCAACCTCCCCAATATTGAAATAACCATGAGTCTCAGGAATATAAACTTGAAAAGCAACAGTAGCAACACAAACCAAAGCAGCCATCATGGCAGATACACTAATCTTCCAAGGCAAAGACCCACTGGAAGACAAATAAACACCCCCAGATATCCAACAAAAATAACATGAAGAACTATTTAACATGATATTAAAGCTTAAATATCCATGATAAAATATCGCTTCTACAATTTACATGAAACTCTCAAAATTTCAAT
>JANZKD010000219.1 GCA_025061245.1 Candidatus Culexmicrobium profundum | reverse complement strand
AGAGCACATTTATCAATTTCACAGGGTGATGCTTGCCAATTACCTCTTCCAGACCAATGTATAGACTATGTAATTACTGACCCACCCATGCTTGATGAAGTCCAATATCTCGAGTTAAGCTACTTCTATTTAGCTTGGCTGAAAATAAACCCTCCATTTGATAAAGAAATCGTAGTAAATCCTATGAGAGGAGTAGATGAGAGAACATATTTCAGCATGTTAGGAAAGGCTTTAGGTGAAATTCATAGAGTGTTAAAAGATGGCAAAATATTCACATTAATAGTGCACGATGAGCCAACGATAGTTGATAATATAATATCTCAAGCCGAGAACATTGGTTTTCGCTTAATACGGTCTGAAACTGTAAGAAGATTTAGAGCCTTAAACTCAAGACTGGGAGATGAGTATGAAGCATATTTAACATTCAAGAAAGTATCATAGACTCTACTTAAGATTAAATTTCTAGAATCTCAAGTGAAAAGTCATAAATATGATTTGAGTTTATAAAACATTATGCAGTAAAACTATTATAATATCAAATTTGAGGTTTTACTGGGTATTAGCCATGTATTTACACACTTTTAATGAAAATGATAACGCTTTAAAAGTATTGGAAGAATTATTTTCAAAATATAATTTTAAGGCTTCAAGATTAAGTAAATTCTTTGGAATAACTCATCATATAGACAGAAAATTTGCAGAAGAAATAATTTCATCCAACTTTAGAAGAGCTAGTTTAGTGTTGAATATCCTATGACTAGGTCAGCCTTAGAACACTTAAAGGTTAGATTAAATGAATTAAAAGTTAGGCAGCATGAAAAAGCTAATTTCACTCTCCTCTTATGCTCAAAGGGGCGATACTCAAAGTTATCTATTTTAACACCGTTAAACTTAATGTATAATGATTGGATAAAAGTGAAGTATCCAACATACTTAATAGTGAGCTTATCGAAACAGGAGATTGAAACTTTAAAGAAACTCTTCGAAAAATTCTTTGAAGTATCCAAGATAATGAGAATATAGGAAGTATTTAATAAATTGATCATGTGAAATTTATGTTAATTGGCGAAAGCAACATGCTAATCGGCACGTCTGGGTGGAGTTATGATGATTGGATTGGTCCATTTTATAATGAAAACATAAAGAGCATGCTTAGATATTATTCGAAGATTTTTAGGACTGCTGAAATTAACTCGACATTCTACTCTTACCCCGATAGGAGTACTGTTCTTGGTTGGCTGAGGTATACTAGTGATGATTTTGTTTTTACAGCTAAAATTCCGCAGTTAGTTACTCATGAGAAGAGAATTAATGTCGATAAGGGTGTTGAAGAGGATTTGAAGAGATTTATTGAATTAATGGAGCCACTTATTCAAGCTAATAGGCTTGGCTGCTTACTTATACAGTTACCACCTAAATTTAAGTTCAATATTGATAGGCTTGAGAGCTTCTTAGCTATTCTCCCTGATTATGTTAGGTTTGCTGTTGAATTTAGAGATTTGAGTTGGCTTAGAAGTGAAACCTTCAAGCTCCTAGAAAAATATGGTGTTGCTTATACTATTGTTGATGAACCATTACTGCCACCAGAAGTCCATGTTACAGCTGATTTCGCTTGTATTCGTTGGCATGGACGTGGTAAGAAGCCATGGTATAATTATCGTTATAGTGAGGAAGAGCTTGGGGAGTGGATTCCAAAGATAAGAGAAGTTGCAAGCCAAGTGAATGTTGTTTATGGATACTTTAATAATCACTATCATGAATATTCTATTGAAAATTGCTTAATTGTTTTAGAGATGCTTGGAATAATTACTCCAGAGCAAATGAAGGCTTGGATAAGGTTAGGAGCTACTTTAAGTCTATTAGTGAGCCTATTGAAGTTAAGAAAACTACACTTGAAGCAAATATCCCGTTAAAATTATTTTGACATTGTATCTTCTTTATTTTTGGTGTGTTGGTTTGTTTCCTTCGTCTGTTGATGCCCGCAGTCTAAGGCGTGCAACTCGACGTGTAATTAATGTTTTTGAAAGTAGAGTAAGGCGTACTTCTAAGTTGGAGTTTATTTTGGATTTCTTTAAGTCGCTTGACGTTGGCGAATGTACGGGTGAATTGCTTAAGTTTTTTGGTGATGGTGGGTTTAAGGTTGTTGGTGTTGATGGTTCTTATGCTGTTGAGGAGAGGCTTGAGTTGCTTTTGTTGTATGTGTGTGCGGCTGGGTATTCTTGTTGGGTGAGGTTTGATGGTGGGCGTGTGGTTTTTGATGTTTTTGGTGCTGTTCGTGAGGATGCTTTGAAGGTTAGTGCTAGTGTTCCTTTGTGGTTGGAGGATTTGCCTAATGTTGATCCTTCTTC
>JANZKD010000174.1 GCA_025061245.1 Candidatus Culexmicrobium profundum | reverse complement strand
ATGTGTTCCAGTACATGGTATACCATTTACACCTTCAATTACAACAACTCTATACTTCTCACTTGGAGGCAGCCTGTCTAGGTTAGGTGCGTTAAAAGCAATTTTTAGAAGGGATTCTTGAGTTGCGTAGATTACTTTTACTTTTCTATTTTCCTTTACAATTTTGTTTGCTTCTTTTTCTATTTTATGTAACATTTCTGGACTGGGTGCTTCTGCATCATACACTATGTATGCTTTAGGCGGTCCGTGAAATGCATCTAGAGTATTTATGACTTTACCATAGATTTTCTTTAATGCATAATCTATTATATGTCCAGCAGTGTGTAGTTTCATAACCCTAAATCTATGATTCCAATCAATTTTCAATTTAACTTTGTTTCCAGCATTGAAGTTTCCTTCAATAAATTTACCATAATGAGCTAGTACTCCTCTTACATTTAAAACTTTTAATACTCTGAACATTGTTCCCTCTTTCTCTATAACTCCTATGTCATTTGGCTGTCCACCGCTTCTTGGATGGAAGATGCTTTTATCTACAATGACATATGCTTTCTTTCCTTTTTCCTTGACGACATTAATTATAGTACTCTCTAATATGCGAGCATATTGATCATCCATGTAAACTTTACTGGTTTCTTTTAATCCTTCAAGGGCACGATAAATATTTACCACAGTTAAATAGTTTTAGCTTCTAATATATAGCCTTAATCACTAATTTTCCTCAAATTTCGAGCTAAATTAAGGGGATTCATGAAATCTCCCCAAAATGCTTCTAGATGTTCTTTATAGATTTTAACTAGAGCCTCTAAATTTCTCCCCTTAATTCCCTGCTTTTTAAGTTCCTTCTTGAAGTCTTTAATCCATCTTCTCTTCATCAATGAAAATTTTATTCTAATTTGAAGATACGTTAGACTTAGCTCTGCAATTAAGTATAGGAATAAAGCTGAAGTTTTAACTATCGAAGTTATCTTAGACATTTTCTTCACTTCTCAGCTTTACTAGAAGTCTGGAGCCTTTTCTCTCAATAGTTACAATTCCTTCTCTCTCTAATTTTTTGACTCTTTCACCTATAATTCTCCTTGATGCTCTTCCCCTAACTTCTCTAACGCTTCTAGTTAGCTCTGAAATGGATAGTGGACCCCTAACTGCTAATGTTTCAATAATTGTTCTTGAAATGTCATCTAATTGCTTTCTCTTGATTAACCTTGTAATTTTAGAGGATATTTCGAAGGCTTTAAAGGCTGGTAGAGAGAAGGCTAGAATTAACTTGCTTGCTATGCTTACAATTTCAGCATCTTCAACTCCAGATGAAAATAATAGTTTCTCGATTCTATCTAATCTCTCAAGTACCATTTCTAGTAGTTTCTCAAGCTTCTCTTCTCTTTCTTCTCTTTTCTTCAAAGTATATCACTTAATTAACTGTTATGATTTCTTGTTTATTTAAGTTAGCTACTTTTTTCCTTTGCTTCCTTAGCTTTTCTAATGAGTTCACTTATTTCTTCTGATCTCCATTTCTTAGCTGATGTAAATTTACCCATCATCGAACCTAAATCTCTAATAATACTTAACCTGGCTTCAAGGTATTCTTTAGTAAGAGCTAGGGCCATTTCTTCTGGTAATCCAGTTTCCTTTAATTTCTTATAGAATGTTGCTACATCTTCTCCTAGTTCGCTTCCACTTACAGCCTTCATTAGGGATTGAATTAGATCTGTAATTGGTTCTCTAAGCTCCTTTACAAAGTCAACTATAGCTGAGAATACACCCTTTAATTCTTTAATGTCTTCAAATTCCTTCTTTTCAAATGAGTCCATTTATATCACCTCATATTAGATTTATATTGATCATATAGATAGTTTTTTAATATTAAAAGTGAACAATAGGTGAGCAATTGATTAGGTTTCACGTCTTTTCCAGATGATATACATTACTGCTATTGTTGTAATGGTGATTACAATAATTTCTCCAGTAATCATGTAAATTTCGTCTACTTGTTTTCCCTTATTTTCCTCTACTCCCGTCTTTGGTTCTTTAATTAGGATGTTGTTTTTAGTTATGTTTATAAATTCTGGAACTATGATTTCACTGTATTTTACTATTTTGTTTTGGGTTATGTTTAATTTTCTTAGTGATGATTGATTAATGTCTATTGCCAATGGGTAATAGAAATTGTATATTGTATTGTTTATTATTTCTATGGTTGTTGATGAATTGTAGATTTTTTCGATTTCTTTGTTTCAATACTCCACATGCGTGTTGTTATTCCGATGCCAATTCCTTTTTCTCCCGTACTATTTCCTATGCCCTGAAGTATATTTCCCCTAATTATCATATTTCCACAGTTTCCAATGGCATCTGGAAAGGCTGTTACGATACCA
>JANZKD010000212.1 GCA_025061245.1 Candidatus Culexmicrobium profundum | reverse complement strand
TAATATAATATTAAATGGTATATTACATTTAACGGCTTAGTTTGAGGAGAAATATGGTTAGCTTATGTAGCCTAGTGCTCTAAGCCTCTTCTTTATTTCCTCTTCTTCTTCTGGTGTGTATGTGTATTCTTCCTCTTCCCTTAATAGTTCTTCTAGTACAAATTGAACATATTCATCTACACTTTTGAATTCTCCTTGACTCTTCTTTACTTCCTCTAATATTTTGTCATAGAGTCTTTTCGGTATGTGGATGGCTACCTTTTCTTCCTTCAAGAATTCCACTTCCATAGTATTTATTCCCTTTTTATTATTTAATTTTAATTCTAATTTATTTTGATTTGATTTATGTTGTGGTGGAGTTGGATTGTTTGAAAGATTAGGTTTTCATTGAGGTTTTACGCTTAATTTTTAAATGTATATTTATTCATACTATTCGCTTGGTGGTTTTATGGTTGTAGAGTCTGCTATTATTCCTGCTGCTGGTTTGGGTACTAGGATGCTTCCATATACTAAGGAGGTTCCTAAGGAGATGCTTCCAGTTGTGGTTAAGACTGATGTTTCCTTTGAGTTTAAGCCTGTTCTACACTTTATTTTCGATGCACTTTATGATGTTGGTGTTAGGTATTTCTATTTCATTGTTGGTAGGGGTAAGCGTATTATTGAGGATTACTTTACGCCTGATTGGAGTTATGTGGAGCATTTAGAGCGTCTGGGTAAAGTTGAGTTGGCTAATAAGCTTAAAATGTTCTATGAGAAGCTTGAGAATTGTGATATTTTAATGGTTAATCAGCCTTCTCCGAAGGGTTTTGGTGATGCTGTTCTTAGAGCTGGACCCTTCATGGCTACTGATAAGTTCTTTATTCATGCTGGTGATGACATATTATATCCAAATCATAGTGATAATCTTAAGTTTATGGTTGATCACTTTGAGAAGCATGATTTGGATGGTGTTTTATTGTATGAGAAGGTGAGTAATCCTCAAATTTATGGTGTTATTGTTGGTGAGAAGTTTGATGATTACATTAGGGTTAGTCGAGTTGTTGAGAAGCCTAAGATTCCGCCTAGTAATAATGCAATTGTAGCTATATACTTGTTTAATAGTTCACTTTTCGATGCATTGAGGGAGACTAAGCCTATTGAGGGGGAGCATCAGTTAACTGATGCAATAGATTATTTATTGAGGAATGGTAAGCTGATTCATGCGTTAAAGATTAGGGGTAATAGAGTTGACTTGGGTTTGCCTCAACATTATTTAAGGGCTTTAAAGCTCTTCTCTGAAATGTTGTAGTTGGAGTGTGGATTTATGGATTTAAATAGAGTTTCAGTTTTTGGTTTGGGCTATGTTGGATTAACATTCTCTGTATGTCTTGCCAGTAAGGGATTTAATGTTATTGGAGTTGACGTGGATGAGAGTAAGGTTAATTCAATTAATCTTGGAGAGCCTCCATTCTATGAGCCTGATTTAAAGGATTTGCTGAGTGATGTTTTGAGTAAAAAGCTCTTCTATGCAACTACTAGTCATAGTGAAGCAGTTTTGAATAGTAGTGTATCCTTTATTTGTGTTGGCACTCCAAGTAAGCCTGATGGCAGTATAGATTTAAAGTATGTTGAGCATGTTTCCAGTGATATTGGTTTGGCCTTGAAGGGTAAGGATGAATATCACTTAATTGTTGTTAGGAGTACTGTTACTCCTGGTACTACTCGAAACTTGGTTAGGAGTGTTGTTGAGAAGTATAGTGGTAAAATTTGTGGTGTTGATTTTGGTTTATGTATGAATCCAGAGTTTTTAAGGGAAGGTTCCGCTATTAATGATATCTTTAATTCTGATAGAATTGTGATTGGTGAGTTTGATTCTAAGTCTGGAGATTTATTGAAGAAGCTGTATGTTGAATTTTATGGTGACAATTTACCTCCAATTTTAAGGACATCTCTTGAAAATGCTGAGCTAATTAAGTATGCTAATAATGCTTTTCTAGCCATGAAGATCAGCTTTATTAATGAAGTTGCTAATATTTGTGAGAAAATTGATGGTACTGATGTAACTATTATTGCTAAGGGTTTGGGTTTGGATCATCGTATTAATCATAGATTTCTTAATGCTGGTTTGGGTTGGGGTGGTTCTTGCTTCCCTAAGGATGTTAAGGCTTTAATTTCATTTGCTAGGAAGCTGGATTATGATCCTGTGCTGCTTAGAGCGGTGAATAAAGTTAATGAACTTCAGCCATATAGGGCTGTTGAGATGGCTAAAAAGCTTATTGGAGATTTAAAGGATAGGAGGATAGCTATTTTAGGATTATCCTTTAAGCCAGGAACTGATGATATGCGTAATGCTGTTTCAATTAAAATTATTAATAGGTTAATTGAGGAGGGTGCTATTGTTATAGCTTATGATCCTGCCGC
>JANZKD010000133.1 GCA_025061245.1 Candidatus Culexmicrobium profundum | reverse complement strand
CAGGATTAAGATTCATGGAAAATGAATGTAAAAGCAAATATCATGATAAAATAATAACTTTAGAGCCGAATCCAACTGAGAAAAGCAAATACATTCCTTTGAAATTCACATTAGAATATATTGGATTAAATGTTTTCTATAGAGTTCTAACAGAAGTTTTAGGATTGCCAGAGGCATCAGCTTATACATTTAGAAATATTTGGATTGAATTAGAGAAAAGTGGCAATTTAGATTTAGAATCCATTTATCATTCAGTAGAGAATTTACCACCTAAAATCACTGGTGCAATTATTAGGAGAATTGAGACAATAGAATCTACCGGCATTATAACTTTAAATGAAAATGAATGTACGAGAATAGAAGACCTACTAAATAAAATTGATGATGGTGGTGCACTAATAATAAATTTAAAAGCTAAGGGATCACCAATACAGGAAATAGTTGTTCAAACAATTCTAAGTAAAGTTGAAGATTTACTTGAAAACGAAAAGACTAAGCCATTATTCATATTTGCGGAAGAAGCACACTTATACCTTGAAAGAACAGCATGGATAAATCTAGTTACTAGAATGAGGCATTTGGGTGCATATCAATTTTACATGACGAATACTCCTCAAAGTATAGATGAAATAGTCATTAGACAAGCAGATAACATCTTTATTTTTAATTTAACAGATAAAAGAGACATTTGGCATATAATTCCAGCAGCAAAAATTGATGAAGAAACAATACAAGCAATAGTTAAAAGCTTACCTCCAAAACAATGTTTAATAATTGGAACTGCAACAAAGGAATATCCATTCATAATTGAAACAAGGAAACTATCATACATAACTGCAGGTAAAACAAAACTTTTATGGGAGACTTAAAACTTGTCAATTAAATTACACCACTCAATTTTAAAAGCTATAGTTCTGAAATACTTGAGGTTATCATTAATTAAATCTTTAAATTTAAATATTAAGTCTATTAAATCATCTCGACAATCAACATCAAGTGGAAATTTACATAAGAAGGATTCAGGGAAAACCAAGTTTTCAGCAGTATACTTGGCAATGTTAATTAACTTAAAAGCCCTTTCAATTTTAGTAAGGGAAGCACTAAAACTCCATTTAGCAGAAATTCTAAGTAATTTTGATGCTTCACTAATTAAATTTAAAGCATTAAACAAATATCTAACAGGAGTAATTTCACCAGAAAGCCTACTCCAAATATTAGATAAAATCCTACTCCATCCAATAAAAATCTTGAAGTCAAAATCTTCAAGAAAATCAACTATGGGTATGCAGAGAGGTGAAAAACTAAATCCCCACCTAGACTTGATGAAACCAAAATTCAATAATAAATCATCAGAACCATCAACAATAAGCCACGATCTACGCTTAGAACTAATAAACTTACCTAAACAAGCCCTCAAACCTGCCCTTGATATCTCAACTAAATCACCATTAACACTTTTTATAAAGCCGTCTTCAATTAAATCATCAACATACTCAAATACAAATCTTAATGGAGTTCTAGTAGAGAATGATAAATCAATTAAATGCATCTTTCTAAGGATTATTAATGGCATTAAGATTCTAAATTTAAACAATCTAACCAACCTTAATGGATGATAATATGAAATCAAGAGAAGAAATGATATTAGAAATCTTAAAAGTTTATCGTAAGTTAAGTATATTTGAAGTTAAAGAAATTCTTAAAATTAATGATAGAGAATTAAATAATATAATTAAAAGCTTAATCGATAGTGGATATATAACTAAAATTAACGATGAAATAAAATTAACTTATGCTGGGTTAATAGCGCAAGTAAACTTTAATCTACCCATTAAGAAAATGTATATTAAATTAAGTAGGAATGGATGGAACATACTTAAAACAAAACCAAGAAATAATTTTATTGAAATAATACCTATAAGCTTCGTTAACACCAGGAAAATCGAATTTAATGAAATTGAATTAATAAGGGATAAATTAAATAAAATTTCAAAAATTATAGACCAACCATTATCCAGAGGAATGCTAAGTTATGCTAAAATACAAATTCAGAATATTGTCGATAAGCTAATTAAAATTTGCATGGAATCAGACTTAAAAGATGATGTCAAAAAATTGATTAACATCAATAAAAAGTTGATGTTAATTAATAATAAAAAAAGAATTAAAAATTTAATTATTAAAATTAAAGGAATAATAGAGAATATTCCATCAGTTTGATGCCAAGGCATTGAAGAGATTAGACATGAAGAGTAAAAGTTTGAGGATTTGAATTATTTAACATTACAGAATCCATTAATGACAACTATCCTTTAGAGCGGGAAATTATTTTCAAGTTAACAAATAAACGAGTATATTTATTTTCTATTAATATGAAAAATTGCTTCGAATTAACCAGTTTTCATCTAATGCCTTGCTATAT
>JANZKD010000164.1 GCA_025061245.1 Candidatus Culexmicrobium profundum | reverse complement strand
GACGCCTTAGCACCAAAAAGAGGTTATGGTTTACATGAAGCTACTGAAAGAATTGTTTCTCAGCTACTTACAGAAATGTCTGGAATAGAGGATGTAAAAAATGTAGTAATAATTGCTGCAACCAATAGACCAGATTTAGTTGACCCTGCATTACTAAGACCAGGAAGAATTGATAGACATATTTTAGTTCCTGCTCCAGATGAAAAAGGTAGGCTAGAGATATTAAAAATCCATACAAGAAATATGCCTCTAGATAAGGATGTTGATTTGAAAGAATTAGCTAAAAAAACAGAGGGATTTTCTGGTGCAGATTTAGAAGCTTTGTGTAAGGAAGCTGGAATGAATGCTTTAAGAGAAGATATAAATGCAAAGAAAGTAAAGAAAAAACATTTTGAAGAAGCGTTAAAGAAAATTACTCCAAGTATTACCAAAGAATTAATGGGCTACTATGAGAAATTTAGCGAAAGAAGAAAAATCATAAAACCAAAAGAAGAGGAAGAAGTTTCTAAGTACATAGGCTAAGGTTTAACTGGTTTATACAATTCTTTTAATGTATTTTTCATTCTTTTATTTGCCACTGTAACTGCAAGAGGATATTTGTGGATTTCCCTTCTGGTGAAAATTTCTAGTTCACTTGATTTCAATTCCTTTTTCAATTTTTTTGGTTCAAACTTGTTAGAGAATATTGAATCAAGAATTGGAATTAAGGTGGAAACATTGGTAGTTGCGACATTTAGTTTTGAAAAGAATAGAGCATGAGTATTAGTCATGTTAATCGAAATTCCATAGTCAGCAAACTTGAGTGCCATTGCATCGACAATTCCATCACCGATGTAAATCCATTTTGTATTTTTTTTAGTTCTAGATTTCATAGCCTCAACTTTTCTATGACTTCCCATACATCCCTTTTCTTCTAAAAACATATATTCTAACACTTCTTTTTGAGGAGAATGTAACCTATTAAACAAGCTGTCATGTACTTTCAATAAGTAATGAATTTGTGTTTTGTTTTCGTTTTCATATGCCCTTCCTAGACATTCACAAATGTATAAATATCTTATTAGAAACCTTTCCAAATCATCTAACGGACAACCTATCTTACTTGCAGGAGACCTCAAATGCACTTCTTCTTCAAAGCTTATAGAATCTCTCCATAATGAAGAGCCTTGAAGTCCCATAGAAACTACTTTGGAGTTGGAGATGTCATATTTGTAAGAAATTAGGAGTGGTACAGCTGGATAAGAGCTTGTAATCAAATAAACATTTCCATTAGTTTTTTCCATGAGATACTTGAGCAATTCAGAAGTTCCTGGATTTTCTTGTGTAGTTTTTCTTGCATATTCTATTAATTTTTCGTCATTTATTCCATCACAAACTGCTAAACATAATGAAACCAAAGGCCATTTGCCAGTTGAGTACTTTTTCCTTTTTTTCGAGAGCAGTTCCCAAAGGTATCTTCCATCATCATATTTGCTATCATAAAATTCGCAAACTTCTCTCGGGAATATTGCTTTTATTTCTTCGGATAAAAGATTATCATAAACTAGCCAAGCAAAGTCTGCTCTAGGATTTACTAAAGGACCTTCTACGTCTAAACCTACATAGATGTCAATTTCACTCATAAATTTATACTATAGTTAAAAATAAAAATTGAAAAGATATAATTTTAAAAATTTAATATTATAGTGAGAGCATGCTAATAAGAGAAATAATGAATAAGAACGTGATAGGAACCAATCCAAATGCGAGTGCAAGAGAAGCTGCTAAAATAATGTCGCAGTATCATATAGGTAGCTTGTTGGTGCTTGAAGATAAAAAAATAGTTGGGATAATTACTGAAGGCGACATACTGAAAAAAGTAGTATCAAAACATAAGGATTTGGATGAAACAAAAGTTAGTGAAATAATGACAACAAAAGTTATTACAATAGAACCAGATAAAACGATAGAGGATGCGGTAGATTTAATGTTACAAAATAGGATTAAAAAACTTCCAGTCGTTGAGAATGAAAAAGTTGTTGGAATAGTCACAGCTAGTGACATAATTGTAGTTGAGCCTAAGCTTATTGAAGCCATTTCAAGTTTAATTTCTATTAAAATCCCTGGATATAGTGGGAGCTAATTTTAGGTGATAGTTATGAAAGCAAAATGCTACTGTCCAAAACATGGGAAACTAAAGTTTGAAGATATAATTATTAAAGATCACACTCCACTTTGTGCGAAATGTCATTCGGTTCTAGAATTTTGTGATATAAGACCTAGGTTTAACGTTAACGGAGGAACTAAAAGGTCAAGAAAAAAGAAAAAACGCAAATAATCATTTGTTTTCAACTCCAATAATTTCTTCTATGTTTGAATAGCCATTGCCTCAGAATAAAACTTAAAACTTTTTACTTTTGGGGTTTCTTGTTTTACTTCTTTTATCTT
>JANZKD010000188.1 GCA_025061245.1 Candidatus Culexmicrobium profundum | reverse complement strand
GTTCATCATGGATCATTATCTAAGCCTTCTAGGATTTCTGCTGAAAGAGGATTGAAGGAGGGTTCTTTGAAGGGGTTGGTTTGCACTTCTTCACTTGAGTTAGGTATTGATGTTGGTCATGTTGACCTTGTAATTCAGTATATGTCTCCTAGGCAGGTTACGAGGCTAGTTCAGCGAGTTGGTAGAGCTGGTCATAGAATAGGCTTAATTGCAAAGGGTGTAGTTATTACTGCTGATCCTGATGATACACTGGAAGCATTGGTTATATGTAGAAAGGCATTGTCTGAGGATCTTGAGCAAGTAATTATTCCAGAGAAACCTTATGACGTGCTTTGTCATCAAATTGTTGCTTTATTAATGCAGAGACGTAGGTGGACTTTTGATAAGATATTAGATATTTATGGGAAGGCATATCCTTATAGGAATCTTACTGAGGATGACCTAGTAAAAGTGTTAACCTATATGCATAATAGGTATCCACGCCTTGTCTGGACTGCCTTTGAGGATAAAGTGGTCTTGTCACCTAGGAATAGGAAGCCTATTTATGAATATTTCTTTAATAAGCTTTCCATGATACCTGATGTAAAACAATTTTTAGTAATTGATGCCACTAACAATACGCCTGTAGGTGTTCTGGATGAAGTTTTCGTAGCTGAATATGGTGATCCCGGTAGGAAATTTGTTTTCAGAGGAAGCTTATGGAAGATAAGAGAAGTTGTTGGTGATAAAGTCTACGTAGTTCCAGATAGTGATCCTACTGGAGCTATTCCAAGCTGGGTTGGAGAAGAAATTCCAGTACCCTATGAAGTTGCTCAAGAAGTTGGGTGGATAAGGAGATATATAGAAGAGCGATTAACTAATGGGGCTTCCGTAAATGAGGTGGTGAGTGAACTTTTAGACAGGTATCCTTCGGACGAGGAAACCTTAAGAAAAGCTATCAGAAACACTGTTAAGCAAATAGAAGGCAACTTTCCCGTTCCCACCGATAAGCGTGTCGTAGTTGAGAAGTGGGAAGATTTCATAATAATTCACGTGCATCTAGGTACACTTGCTAATAGAGCTTTAGGTAGACTAATTGCAGATGAAGTTGCCGAAATTTTAGGTCATGCAGTTGGAGTGCAGCAGGATCCCTATAGAATTGTCATTCATGCATCTAGAGAAATCAAACTTGAAGATATTGAACGTATACTGAGAAATCTCTCTTCAAAGAATATTGATCTAGCAGTTATAAAGATGGCTGAACGGTCAGGATTGTTTAAGAGGAGACTTGTTCATGTGGCTAGAAGATTTGGTGCATTAGCTAAATGGGCTGATGTTTCAACGTTAAGTTTGAGACGACTTATAGAAATGTTTAAGGATACTGTGATTTATGAAGAAGCTTTAAAAGAATATCTAACTAAGGATGTTGATATTGAAGATGTTAAGAAATTTTGTAGAGATATTGAAAGCAATGATATTGAAATTGCATTGATTGAATCAGTGGAATTAACACCTATTTCACGGCTGGCCATGGAGAGAATTTCTAGAAAAACAGAAATAATTCCTCCTGAAAGACTTAGGAAAATACTGGTTGAAGCCACCAAGGCAAGGTTGCTTAATGAGGTTAGAGTTTTTATATGTACAAATTGCTGGGAGTGGTGGGAACCTATAAGAATTTTGGATTTACCAGAGCATCCGTCATGTCCAATCTGTAATTCTCATAAAATTGCTGCGTTAGATGAGGATGAACGTATAGTTGCAAGAATATCTTCAAAGAAGGCTTCAAAATTAACTAAGGATGAAGAGAAAATTGTGAATGAAGCAATTAAACAAGCAGAATTAATTGAGCAATATGGGAAAATAGCTGCGATAGCTTTAGCTGGAAGAAGATTAAAGGCTAGGGATGTTAAACCTATTCTAAAGAAAATAAATGTTGAGAGTGATTTCTTCTATGAAAAAATTTTAGAGGCTGAGAAGAAGGCTTTAAGGAGAGGCTTCTGGTAAATGATTTAAAACACTATTGTCTAAAATGTGTAAATTTAGGTGGATGATATTGAAGAATATGAATATTTCTTTATTCTCCTCCTTTTTATTTCTATTTAATTCACTAAATTCTACCAGTATATGTAGTAAAACTGAATGCTCAAAGTTATCGGTAAATGTTAAAGTTTATCCAGAGTGTAAAGTAAAGTTTATGTTAATGGTGAAAGCAATATTAGTCACTGTAGCCACTATCGTTACAGTAATATTTGTTAAGAGAAAACCATAGTTGGGGTGATTGATGATGAAAAGTGAAGGGAATGAGTTGAAGGATGAAATATTAAAGAAACTTAAAGATGTTATAGATCCTGAAGTAGGTTTAAGTGTTGTTGATATGGGATTAATAAAGGAAGTAACAGTTAAGGGTAATAAGGCTACTATTAAGATGACACTAACTGTACCCTCATTTA
>JANZKD010000115.1 GCA_025061245.1 Candidatus Culexmicrobium profundum | reverse complement strand
CAGGAGAATTTTCAGTTGCAGCAGTTCCATGCTGGAGAATAATTGATGGTGAAATAAAATATGCAGTTAAAGGTGTAATGCTGGCTGGAAACATCTATGAACTAATGAATAAAATAGTCTTAGTAGGTGATAAACCAAGACAAGTAAACAACTTTATATTACCTAAAGTGGCAATAAGCGATGTACAAGTAGTCTTATAATATCCTGCAATCAACAAGTAACTTTATTTTCCATTTTCCTTATTTTTTCTAACACTTCTTCAGGTGTATTTGCAATTTCAATGTTATACCCCTTAATGCCTTCTTTACTGATTAGTTCTGATACTCCTCCACAACCCTTTAAGACTATAAGAGGTTTATTATAAGCTAGTGCTAATCCTATTTCTGATAATGTTCCAGGTCCACCTGAAATAGCTACTACTACATCCCCTGCAAGTACATTTATTGCATTTCTCGCATATCCTAATCCTGTTGGAATAATTATATCGACATATGAATTTGCATCCTCTCTCGTAAATCCAGGTAAAATTCCGATAGTTAATCCTCCAGCCTTTTTAGCTCCCTTACATACTGCTTCCATAACTCCGCCTCTACCACCAGTAACAATTATATATTTGTTCTGGGCTAGAATTTCCCCTAATTTTTCAGCTATGCTATAAGTTTTCTCATCAATTTTCCCACTACTTCCAATTACTGTCACATATTTAATCATAAATTTCACCTGCAATAATTTAATGTACCATAAATTTAATTATAATTGATGTAGCAGTTTTCCAATTGCCTATAATAATCTATAAGAGACAAGTTTCTGATAAAATACTAGCCTTGTATTTATGGGTTTATTGCTGTTTGTTTTGTCGACAAAACAATTGTTATATGTATATAACATAAAAAATAAATAAGATAAATTATATAACATTTGTTATGAAATTCAGCCAGATTCCCCATATAAAGGTATTGGATTTCTTCTTTAAGAATAGTTATACTGAAATTCACTTGAGAGAGCTTTCTAGGCGATTAAATATTAGCGTATACACGTTGAAACATGTGGTTGATGAATTGGTGGATATGAACTTAATTGAAGAGTATAGGCGGGCAAATTTAAGAGTGTTTAAAGCTAATATGAAGAACCTCTTCTTTAAATATTTAAAAATTGCATTTAATATCAAATTAATATTGGATTCAGGTTTAATCAACTATATTAGACAAACTATTCCAGCTGTTTCTTCAATAATTTTGTTTGGCTCTATGGCTAAAGGTGAGGATACTATTAAAAGTGACTTAGATTTACTTGTAATTGGTTATAAGCGTTTTTTAGATTTAACTCCATATGAAAAGAGGCTTCAGAGGAGAATTCAATTAATAATTTATAAGTGGTCTGAATGGAGAGCGAAGGCTGATGAAAATGAAGCCTTCTATTATGAAGTTATATTACATGGAATTCCTCTATATGGTGAGAAGCCGGTGGTAAAGTGAGTTTAAATGAATGCTTTGAGAGAAATCTCTTAAGAAGAATAAATCCTAATATGAAGCGGGCAAGACAGTCCTTAGAAGCTTCCAGGAAGAGATTGAATGAAGCTAGAAAACTATACGAGCATGGCTTCTATGGGCCATGTATAATCGTTGCATACACTGCTATGCTTCATGCTGCAAAAGCAATTTTATATAGAGATGGTATTATAGAGAAGAGCCATTATTGCACTTTCATATATTTAAGGGAGAAGTATTCAGACATAATTCCAAGAAATGTGCTGGTTGCCTTTAATGTTCATAGAATAGAGGGGCATGAAGCTATTTATGGATTAGATTTTAAGGCTTCGAAGGATGATGCTAAAACAATAATAGTCGATGCAGAAGTTTTCATAGAAGCTGTCGAAAAAGTATTAAAATTAAGCCATAATGGAGTGTAATTCCATTAGAATACTGGAATATATATTGCTGGAATTATGGTGAGGCTGACAGCATACTCTTCGCTTAATCTGTTAATATCTAATTCTCCTCGTATTTCTTTAAGAATTAATTTTACTAGTGGATCTATGTAGTATAGGAATGGCTTTCCTTTGTCACATTTAATACGCCAATAACGCTTAGCGTCTTTTTTAACTCTAGCAATTCTACTTTTAACTATTCTTTCCACTTCATTTATCTCAACCTTTTTCATTTTCAACTTATTAATGATTTCCAATGCTTCATTGACATTTTCTTCATACATGTCTAGAATGGTGTAATCTGCTATCCTCAAATGCAGCTTCCAAGATTTCACATCCATTTCTTTACATATCTTTATAATTTCAATTGAGTTGTTTTCGATATTCTCTCTAAAGGTATCGCCAATTACTAGTAGTGGTGAAATGTATATGGATGAAAATGCTAAAACTTCGCTTACTAGTGGAGGTATGTTTAATGCTTTAGAGATAATTTCAATGACTC
>JANZKD010000199.1 GCA_025061245.1 Candidatus Culexmicrobium profundum | reverse complement strand
TTAACAAAATCGTTAATATTGATGTGAACGTATGTAGATTACTCCATTATAGTTGATAATATAGGGAGATTAAAAGGGAAATTAATGTAATTTGCCTGATATTCATGATAATCACTAAAAATTTATAGATTTATTGCTCATTAAAGTTTTACATAAAGTAGTTTGAAAATCTTAATTCCATAATGAAGTTAATAGAGAAGTTTGTTTAACTTATAGTGGGGAATTATAGGAGAATATATAAGGTCAAATAGAGGAATGTTAATATTCTTTTTGAGGAGGGAAAATTTTGAAGACTGCAGAACTGCTTGTAAAAATATTGGAGGCAAATGGAACTTCTATAATATTTGGTTTACCTGGTTATAATATCCTAGATATCTATGACTTTATAAGGGAAAGTAGGAGTATAGAGCATGTTTTAGTTAGATATGAGAATGCAGCTGCAGTTATGGCTGATGTTTATGGTAGGTTAACTGGAAAACCGGGAATTTGCTTAGTTACTGCTGGTCCTGGTGCAACAAATTCGGTTACAGGAGTTGCTGGTGCATATGCAGAATCATCACCAATGGTTCACATATCGGGTCAATGCTCTACTACGGATAGAATTCAACCCTTCCACGGAGTTGATGACTGGTATTTCTTAGAGAAAATATTTAAACCAATAACTAAATGGAGCGTAACGATTGAGGATCCAAGTAAAATTCCTGAAACAATTAACAGAGCATTTCAACTGGCTACCAGTGGAAGGAAGGGGCCGGTTCACATTAGTTTGCCTACAGATGTATTAAGAGCTGAACTCAATGGGGAAATTGAAATCAAACCATATGAGGAAAAAAAGAAAAGCGTAGATGATGTTAGCGTTAAAATGATTTATGATATTGTTTCATCATCTGAAAAACCAGTTATAATTGTCGGTAGAGGAGTTCTAAGGAACTTATGCTGGAATGAAGTTATAGAATTGTCTCAAACTATTTATGCACCAATATTTCATGCACGAGAAGGTAGAAGTGCAATACCGTTCACTTCACCTCTTAATGTGGGATACTTTATAGGTGCAGCCTTTGGTAGAGGAACACACCCATTAGTCTCAGAGTTATTCCAAGAAAGCGATTTAATATTAACTTTAGGATTGAGTTTAGGCTCTAGATCAAGCAGATTCTTTAAGGAAACGAGCACAAATAGAGATGTAATTCACATCTACCAGGAAGATTATGAGAATAGAGTGCTCATCAAAGAAAAAGTAATTGAAGTAAATACTTTGAATTTATCGTCTTTCATCAAAAAATTAAATGATAGATTGAAAGGAAAAATTAAAAGTGACTGGAGAAATCTTGAAGAAAGAATCTCTAAAATCAAGAGTACGATTGAAGATGAATTAGAGAAGTTTGCATATGATATGTCAAAGGTAAAACCTATGCACCCAGCATTTATATGTAACTGTATTAGGAAAGCAGTGGATAAAGATGCTATCATAACCTCAGATATAGGTAGTCATAATTCTTGGATGGAAGTGTACTTTAGACCTTACTCATCTAATACATTCATAATGCCTGGTAGATATGGAAGTATGGGATTCTCGTTACCAGCAGGTATAGCTGCTAAAAAAATTAACCCAGATAGACAGGTTATTTCAGCAATTGGTGATGGCGGGCTACTTATGATACTAGGTGAACTCTCAACTCTTTCAGACTTAAAATTGAATTTATGTGTCATAGTATTTAATGATGCAAAATATGGTATGATATGGAAGCTTCAACAAAGATATCATGAAGGAAGATTTATTGCAGTTGATACAGTTCCACCTAGTTTTTCAGAATGTGCAGAAGCATTCGGTATAAGAGGATTTAAAGTAGAAGAGTCCAGAGAACTTCAATCTACACTTGAGAATGCCTTATCGTTGAAGGAACCAGTTCTAGTTGAGGTTATAACTAACTTCCGCTACGACTTCTATAAGTACCGATTATAATCTTCAGAGGAACATGGCTTTCAATCTTTAATCTCAAATTCAACAATGAATTTCTCCTCATTTTCAGAGATAGTTACCTTAGTTATTTCTATTTTCTTCTTTATGAAGTCTATCAATTCGTATCTAAGGTCATCAAACCAATCATATAATCCACAAGAAAAACAAAAGGATGTTCCGGTAAACTCTACTTTAATTATGTTGTCTGTCACTGTTATCAGCTTAGCAACTGCTTCAGGTGAGCGATAATAATTGTATTGCTTTATAGCAGCCTTTATGTTTGCAATTAGAGAAGAATTCATCTTACTATTAATTTAGATTGTAAAAGATAAAGGTTATTGTTTGAAGTTAAGTTTTTCCTGGCTTTCAAAGGTGTTTATCGAGTATATTTCATGTATTTCCTTTCTAGATCGTGGTGGAGGGCTTTCAGCAGGGAAGCCTACTGGTATTAGTGCAACTACTTTGTATTTTTCA
>JANZKD010000238.1 GCA_025061245.1 Candidatus Culexmicrobium profundum | reverse complement strand
ATCTATTAATATAAAATCACCTTTACTGAGAGGCATTTTGATCCCTACCTAACACGCATCAAAATTAAACACAAAAGTTAATTATTTTTTTGCTAAATGGTCTCTTGATAGAAATGTGCCTTGCAGTGCCAGCTAAGATAATAAGCATCCAAAAAGACATAGCCAAGGTAGATTTCGGCGGAGTTCAAAGAGAAGTAGTCGTAACTTTAATTGAAGAGAAATTGAAGCCAGGAGACTATGTATTAATTCACGCTGGATTTGCAATCCAGAAAATAGATGAAAAATTAGCCATGTCAATACTAGAAGCATGGAATGAAATTTTAAGTGGAAAAAACTAACATTCACCAACATTAGAATAATTAATTTATTGGAGGTTAGCGATGTTATTTTGTGGATGATGAGCTGGCTGAGCGCCTAAAAATTGATGACGAAAGTTAAAAGCTCTGACACACTCTTCAAATAAACAGGATATAAAGACAATGGAAAATGCAATCAACAACATGTTTATGTTTGATGGACAAAATATTATGAACAGCCATGAAGAGAAATATAATCACCCTACTAACAGATTTTGGGGAAAAGGATCCCTATGTTGCAGCAATGAAAGGAGTCATATTAACCATAGCCCCTCATGTAAAAATTATTGATATAACCCACAACATAACCAAGTTCAATATAAGAGAGGGAGCATTTATACTAGCCTCAATAATCAAATACTTTCCAAGAAACACTATTCATGTAGGAGTAGTTGACCCAGGAGTAGGATCGCTAAGAAAACCCATAATAGCAGTTACTAAGCGCAGCATACTAATTGGACCTGACAATGGACTCCTAATGCTAGCAGCAGAAAGAGAAGGCCTCCTAAAAGTTCTTGAAATAAGGAGGCATAAATTCCTACTTGAAGAAGTTTCATATACATTTCATGGAAGAGACATATTTGCCCCCGTAGCAGCATACATAGCAAATGGAGTGAAACCAGAAGAAATAGGTGAGGAAGTAGAGGAATATGTAAAACTACCATTCCCCAAGCCAAGAATATTAAAGAAAAAGATAATTGGAGAAATAATTCACATCGATGACTTCGGAAACATCATAACAAATATCTCAATTAAAGAACTACAAAAAAAGTCAATATCAATAGGCAGTGAGATAACTGTGGAAATCCATGGAGAAAAAGAAAAATTAAACCTCAAGGATTCCTATAGCAAAGTTGAAGTTGAACAAACTCTAGCCATAATAGACAGCTTCAATCTTCTTGAAATAGCAGTAAACCAAGGTAATGCAGCTAGAAAATATAATGTGAAAGTTGGAGAAAAAATAACAGTTACCTTTTAACCTTATCGCTTAAAGCTAAAGACCTTAATCTCTCAACACCATTTATGGATTTTATTACATCTGCAACACTTCTAGGAACAAGTTTCTCCCAATCAGAATCCTCAAGCATCCTCCTCCTAATCTCAGTTGCAGAGAAAATCTCTCTATCAAAAAATGGAATACTCTCAACTTTAAAGCCAGCCTCAATAAAAAGTCTACGTGTTAATGGCTCATTCGTAAATACAACGTCAAATTTAGGAATATAGCTAATAACCTGCGAAACCCATATAGAATGCACACCATTAGTATCTGGAACAGGAATAATCATATATCTGTCACATGAGATATTTGCCTCACTTAAAGCAGCTCTAATCATTTCAATTCTCTCACCAGTAGTAAAGGGATTCTCAAGTCTATGACTATACTGCGCGCTTCCAAGCACAATAATTAACTCCCTAGCCTGAGAGAGAATATACTTCACACACTCTAAGTGACCAAGATGGAAAGGCTGAAACTTCCCCACATATACAGCTCGATTCCATCGATACATACTACTTATCCCCATGAACAAAACGTTAAAGAATATTAATATCTTATCCATTTAAATATCTAGCATCATAACAGATGAATTCATAACTCAACATAGTGGTGAAATAATGAAGGAAATTATAGAGATCGACGGATCAATGGGAGAGGGAGGAGGACAAGTTCTACGAACTGCAATAGCATTATCAGCATTAAGTATGAAGCCAATAAAAATCTACAATATTAGAGCAAAGAGATCAAATCCAGGGCTTAGACCCCAACACCTAACAGGAATAAAGATGCTAGTTAAAATAACAGATGCAGAAGTTCAAGGCCTATATGTAAACTCAACATCCATAGCATTCTCTCCAAAGCAATGTAAATCAGGTAAATTTGAATTCAACATTGGAACAGCAGGCAGCATATCACTTGTACTACAAACAATATTACCAGTAATGGCCTTCGCACCAAGAAAAACCGAGCTAAAAATAATTGGAGGAACTGATGTTCGATGGAGTCCACCCATAGACTACATGAAAAATGTCTTCATAAAGTACCTTGAAAAAATGGGGTATAAAGTTGAAATTGAAATCATCCGTAGAGGACACTACCCCAAGGGAGG
>JANZKD010000250.1 GCA_025061245.1 Candidatus Culexmicrobium profundum | reverse complement strand
AGGTAAACGATTACGTGGAATTAGAGGAAAAGATGCTATAAAGGTATTTTTAAAAGCTGGCGGAGTCTTAAAAGGTGGCAAAGGAGATCATGTTAACATTAAGATGCCAAATGGCCTGATAATTACAATCCCTCAAAGTGGCAAATTAAAAATTGGACTTTTAAAAAGTGCTATTAAGAAAGCTGGATTGACAGAAGAAGAATTTTTAGATTTAATGAAATCATGACAATAGAATATACTATAATTATTCACCCTGCAGAAGAAGGGGGGTACTGGGCAGAAATACCAACCCTACCAGGATGTTATTCTCAAGGGGAAACCTTAGATGAAGTGATGCTGAATATTCGACAAGCTATGGAGGCCCATATAAAGGCCCTTAAAGAAGATGGTCAAGAAATTCCGGTAGAAAAAGGCTTAATAATTAGTAGAATCGAATTTGCAATGGTTTAGCACATAGAAGCCTAGCAGGTATTAAGCTCTAGCTCCCACTATGTTAAAACCCAAAAAGACTAAGCAGCAACAGACTAGAGACTAAGGACCACGCACCACGCATTAAGAACGTCTCATCATTCCAACGTTCTAACGTTCCAACATGAAACCTTAAACCTCATAAGTTATTTACCTTACGGCGTAATTCATAGTTATTGCGCTTCGCTGTAATTTATTGTTTAACTTGTAACTTGCAAACTTTCTAACTTGTAACTGAAACGTGTTAACATTCTTACGTTAAACTCAACAAACTCTATAAACTATATAACCCAATAAATTCAACAAATAAACTTGCAAAATTGCCTTATCTTTACTATTATTAAAATAAAGCAAATGAAAGGAGATTGAAGATGCCATATAAAGTAGCCGAAGTTATTTGGAAAAAAGACAAAATAGAATTCATTTTGGGAGAACCCCCTAAAGAAGGGACAAAAGTTATTTTACTTTATACTGAGGAAGAACATCCATCTTTTATAAATTTCACACAACTTGCTAAAATGGCTAAAGAAAAAAAACTTTTCTCACATATACTAGATCCAGTAAGATGGCAGAAAGAAAGAAGAAATGAATGGGACAGATTACTTAGTAGATAGTAATTACATAATTTATTTTTCAAAAGGTGACAATGAGATCGCTACTTTCTTTGAAGAAGTTCAGAGAAGGAGAAATAAGTTATATATTTCTATAATAACATATTTAGAAGTATGGGGGTATTGGAATCTTTCAGATGAAGAAAAGGAATTTTTAAACACAATAAGGCCTGCCTTTATTATAATTCCTCTTTCTCTAAAAATCGCAGATAAAGCCATTTTTTTACGACAAAATATGAAAATTAAATTAGCTGATGCAGTTATTGCAGCTACTGCATTAGTACATGGCCTAAGCTTGGTTACTAACAACATTGATGATTTCAAGAATATTCAAAATTTAAATTTGCTTAATATTATTTCAAAATAGTTTATCAGCCTGGTTAAAGTAATTAACCATAAACTCAACAAACTCAATGAACCCCATAAACTCAATAAACGTCATAAACACAATAAACAGTCTAAACCTGTAACTTTCTAATTTACCACTTGCAAACTTGCAACTTGCCAACTTGCAACTCACTTTAATCAACTGTTACCCTGTATGAAAAATCCTACATAATTAACAATTTATAGATTTAACTGGATATGTTAAAATTAACTCGCCATGTTAAAAATTTATAAAAGGAGACATGAATGAAAGTAAGTTACGACCCACAAGTAGATGCTGCATATTTAAAACTTTCTAATAAAAAACCTTATGGTGCTATAGAAATAGAAGAAGGTATAATTATTCATGTTACAAAAAAAAATGAAATAATTGCAATAGAAATCTTAGATGTAAGCAAAAAATTTAAAATTAACGAATTATTTAAATTTGAAATAGAAAAACACTCACTAGCTTTAGCTTAATTTTGTGTGCAAACGTGCGAACGTTCTAACATCCCAACAACATTGCTATTTAGCTCAATCTGTTCTATAAAGGTTACAAAGTATAAGTTAAAGGAAGCATTTAATGGCAATCAATGCTGAATTAAAGAAATAGAGGAACTTCCAAGTGAATTACAAGAGAAATTATTAAAATTGATCCATTTTCTTAAAAAAGAGTTTTTTGTTGTGACAAAAAAAGAAAAAAAGAGAAATGCTTTGTTAGAAGTTGAAATGGCTAAATCAGTACGAAATAATCTAATAAAACAAAATATCAAATTCATTCTTACTGATTACATAATTGCAGAAATTGGTGTTACGGGCCATGGTATATACCCAGTAAATGGGTAAATGGGCCAGATTATTTACCCACCCCCGGGCCAAGTTAAATACCCACTTTGGGGCCAACTTATTTACCCACTTGGGTAATTAATTTAAACCTGCCTCTAAAAAGAGGAGGCAGGAATATGGCCAGGAGGGTAATTGCTGTGAATGAGATCTTAGAGGTTATTTACCAGTGGCATAAGGGGCAAAAT
>JANZKD010000154.1 GCA_025061245.1 Candidatus Culexmicrobium profundum | reverse complement strand
GGAAGATGTTGCAGACATAATATTATTTTGTAAAAAACTAGACAACAATTAAATCGACAGGATAACTATCAAGAATTTCAAAGCCATCATCAGTAACCAAAACATCCCTCTCCACTCTAACTCCGCCAAAACCAGGAATATAGATTCCAGGCTCCACTGTAACAATCATTCCAGGCTTAAGTATGGTTGAATCCGAAGAAGACAGCCTTGGCGACTCATGAACACTCAATCCAATACCATGACCAGTAGAATGTATAAAGTAATCACCATACCCATACTTTACAATAACACTTCTAGCAGCCCTATCAACCTCAGAACATTTAACACCAGGTTTAATTGAATCTATTGCATTATTGAGAGCTTCAACAACAATAGAATAAATTTTCTCATGCTTATTTGAAACAGGACGAGTAACCAGCGTTCTAGTTAAATCACCATAATACCACTCCTCTGGAGCCACGTAATCGAGAATAACAAGCTCACTCTCACCTATAATCTTAGAAGAAGCCCTCCCATGCGGTAACGCCGACCTAACACCTGAAGCAACTATAGGCAATTTAAAAACACCCTTACCACCAGAAGAAACCATTGCCTTCAAAGCTTCACCAGCAACCTCAAATTCACTGACACCTACACTCAAAATATCAATTGACCTTTCAAATGCATATTCAACTCGCTTTACAGCCCTCCTAATCAAATCCACTTCATAATCATCCTTAACCTGCCTCAAATCAGAGAAAAGCTTAGAGACATCCTTGAAAATCGCTTCATTAAGCTGCCTAGTTAGGCTACCATATAAAGATGATGAAACAAAACTCCCTTCAAAACCAATAACAGACTTAGAAAAACCATAATCAATCAAGACACTGCAAACAGCACTTAACAAATTAGCACTCCTAATAGTCTTAAAATTCAAATAAGAATATTCACGTGAAGAATACGGTACAACCTCATCAGACCAAGTTTCACGTTTAGCCCGCTCATACTCTAGAAAAGAACAAATCGTAACAATCTTCCCCTCACAAGTAATCAATGCAGCTGAATAATCAATCAAATTCCCAATTAAGTAACATAAATTCTCTGGAGAAAAAATTAAAGCTACATCTACACCGACACTTGATAATGCTTGAGCAATTCTCCTAATCCTATTAGGCTTCCTCATAGTAATCATAAAAACATCTAACTTGAACCACTTAATATTTTCCTAACCCTAAATTCTACCTCGTAAACTCTAAAGCCTTCATCCAAGAACAATTGAACAGCCCTATTAAATTGAGAGTCAATTGAAATACAAATCTCTCTTAAACCAAGCTTCTTAGCCAACATACTTATAGCTGAAATTAAACCTTCAATATCAGCTGGATCATTAGCATCTCTCACTGCAGCATAATCAACATATAACTCATAACCCTCAATGTAACATTCAATATAACAGGACAAAACACCATTTTCAAATACAGCAAAGCACTTCTTGTTAAGCCTACTATTCAAAGATTTAAGCATTCGACGCATCAACTTATTCCACCAAACAAGCGGTTTCAAATGACGATGCAACTTACCGCTAACATTATAGTCATGAATCTCTATGCCATCAACATCCCCCTGAATCTTAATTTTAGATAAATCAGCTGTCAAATTCAAAGTTGAACCAGTAATCCGATATCCACGCTTTAGATAGAAGTTGAGGGCTGCAATATCACCAGACTTAACACTTAACTCAACATACTTCACCTTATTATGAAACATCACTTGCTCCACATAACGTAGTAAAGCAGTTCCAATACCATTACCTCTATATGAAGGATGAACAGCAATTTCATCAACATATCCAGTTGAAGGAGAACAAATAAAAGCCACTATATAGCCGACAATCTCCTTCCTATCCGCTAATTCAGCTACGAATAGCATTACATTATTCTTATTCATCTTAGAAGCGATATCCACTAAGCTTTGATACCATGTTTCATCCTCTTCATCAATGTATGGAATAGCACTCTTATGAATATTGAATAACGATGAAATCTCTATAGATGATGCAGGTCTTATCCAGAAATCTAATTTACTCTTATCACTACTAATTAGTCAAGAAATCATATTCTCCCAACCACACTAAGGCGGATCTACTCACCTCAACCTCTATTTGGAAAGTGAAAAACAAGTATATAAGCTTCACGTTCAACAAGCAAATTGGAGAAGTAAAAGAAACAAAAACTATATATAACATCTAGTTAAGTTAAAGGACGATAAACAAGGATTGTGAGGGGCGAATTTGCGAAGTGAACCTTTAAAACTTCTTAACCGTGCCATAAACAGCAAAGTCTTAGTCAAACTGAAAAGCGGACAGGAATACGTAGGAATTCTTGAAAGATGTGATAACTGTATGAATCTAATCTTAGCAGATGCAGAAGAAACAAATAATGGAGACCCAATAGCAAGATATGGCAAAATATTCATCAGAGGAAACAATGTACTATACATAAAAATC
>JANZKD010000196.1 GCA_025061245.1 Candidatus Culexmicrobium profundum | reverse complement strand
ATAATTTTGGGATGCACAGAGATTCCACTCTTAATTAAGCAGGAGGATGTAACTGTACCTGTTTTTGACACAACAACTATTCATGCAAGGGCAGCAGTGGAATTTGCATTGCGTGATTAGCATTTTCAATTGTATTGTTTGAGTTTAATTTATATGATAACTTTTTATTTTACGTTAATGTAATTTATATTGCTGATGATGACAAGAGGGTCTCTTTAGGTTGAAACCGATGTAGTGAGCTGGAAAAACTGAAGTTATATTTCCTCTCTCCATGCTCTTTCATATATCCCCTTTTTCACTTCATATGTATGAATAATTGATGATGTAACAATCCATGTTTCTAATGGTTTTGGATATATGGCTAATTTTTCATCTGATAGTTTCAATGTTTCTTCTCTAAATTCTCCATGTGGGAATCCTCCAATTATTATTGCTGGCTTTTCTTCCTCCACTATTTCTTCAGCGATTTTCTCTGGTGTTGTTGGTTTTCCTTTTGAAGTTAATATTATTGTTTTAGTGGGCTTTATTTCCTTCATTAAATTTTTCAGCGTCTTATTTTTGATTTGTAGGAGTGGTTTTTCAGATTTTGGTGGGACTCTTCCAGTTTTAAATAATTGTTCTATTAAGCCAGTAAATCTGAGGTAGTTTCTAGGTAGCCTTGTTTCAGGGTTGATGTATATTACCTTGTTATTTCTAGTGTGAACATAAACGTTTAATTGTCCCTGTAGATTTGCTGGGCTTCCAAGTATTTGAAGTAATGTTATATGTATAATGTCTGGGCGTCCTCTTTTCCATTTCTCTTTAAGTTTTTTCATGGCTGCGTAATGGTATGATGTGTCTAGAAGTATTTCACTTGGCTTTTTCCCCTTTTTCTTTGCATGTCTCTGTATTAATGGATGGTTGATTATTTGTTTAGGTATGGTTTCAAGTGCTGATTCAGCTAGAACTATTATGAGGGGCATACTTCCACTTCTTCCTCTTAAAATTCTTATTTCACTTTATAAAAGATATTTTGGGGGTCCTGTTGAGTTACACTAAGGACATTGCAGTTCAGAGAATCAATATACTCTTCACGCTAGCTGAGAGAATGTTCTTTTCACATCCAGAGTTGGCTCAGAGATATGTTGATTTGGCTAGGAGGATTGGGATGAGATGTAAGGTGCGTATTCCAAGGAAGTGGCGTAGACGTTTCTGCCGTAAGTGTGGCAGTTTTCTTTGGCCTGGAGTTAATTGCCGTGTGAGAATACGTCAAAACCGTTTTCCACATATAGTTATTACGTGTCTTAAATGTGGAAGTCAGAAGCGTATTCCAATTAAGTGAATTTGTTAGGATAAGAATATTAACTCAATTGACAAGTTATTTAATAAATTGGAGTAGTCATAGATGTCTAGGAGGAAAGAGTTGGTTAAACGTGTTTTACATGGGAGGCCTCATGTTCATATTGGGAAGGGCGGCTTGTCTGAGAGTGTTTTGAATGAAATTGATAGGCAGCTTGAAGAGAATGAAGTTATTAAGGTTAGAATTTTGAGAAGTGCTTTTTCAGTGGAGGAATGTGATAAGGATGTCTTTGTAAAGCTTTTAGCTGAAAGGCTGAATGCAAAGGTGCTTGATGTACGTGGATTAACAGTAATTCTTTATAGGAGGCGAAGACTTTATAAGAGATAGCTCCACTTTCAACGCTGAGATAAATCATTAAAGTCATGGTTGGGATATGAGATGCCAACACCATATAGTGTTCCTCCTCAAAGATTAATAAATGAAGTAGCAAAGTACTTGAAAGAACATTATCCTCAAATTAAGCCTCCACCATGGGCCTTCTTCGTTAAGACAGGTCCACATAAGCAGCGTCCTCCACAGGATCCAGATTGGTGGTATGTTAGATGTGCCTCTCTTCTACGTAAACTCTACATTTATGGTCCTGTAGGGTTATCTAGATTAAGGACAGCTTATGGTGGAAGAGAGAGGAGAGGTGTGATTAGAGAGCATTTCAGGAAGAGTGGAGGTTCTATTATACGTAGAGCTTTACAGCAATTGGAGATTGCAGGGTTAGTAACTAGAGTTGAGGGTAAGGGTAGAATATTAACTAGTGAGGGTCGTGCTTTATTAGATAGAATATCCTTTAGAATATTTAGGGAGTTGCAGAAATCTAGACCTGAATTAAAGAAATACTTGGTCCTAGCAAAATAGTTTAAATGGAGAGTGATGGCATGAGCGATGCATATGACGCTGAACTTGAGGAGTTGAAGAGGAGAAAGCTGCTTGAATTACAGAGACGTGCAATGGAGGCTAAAAAGCGTGAAGAGGAGGAAGCGCAAAGACAAGCTATTTTGAGGAGAATTCTCACTCCTGAAGCTAGAAGTAGATTGATGAATTTGAAGATGGTTCGCCCTCAATTTGCTGAGCAGCTTGAGATTCAACTTATCCAGTTGGCTCAAAGCGGTCGTCTACCCATTCCGTTAACAGATAAGCAACTTAAAGCAATATTACTGCAACTTGAA
>JANZKD010000205.1 GCA_025061245.1 Candidatus Culexmicrobium profundum | reverse complement strand
GGATGTTGTAATGTTTTAGTTTGAGTTTGGCGGCTTTTAGGGTTAGGTTTTCATTTGGACTTATAATGTTTATTGGACTGCTTCTAATTAAATTATGTTTAATTTGCGCGGAGTTCCATCCGAAGATTTTGGCGTAGTTGTATAGGAATTCGGCTATGTTTACTTCGCACATGTATGCTTCTGCTTTACCCATGTAGATTTCATCAATATACTTTTTAGCTTCTCTATGTCCAGCGAAGTATAATGCCAGAACTCCAGCGTCAAAGACATTTTTCCTTTTCAATCTCCATCCTCCTAGAGGCATGGATAAGCTTCACAACTTCTAAGGCCTTTTCTCCATCAACTCCAAAGGCATCCCTAAGACTTCTTGGAATAATTAATCTTATTTCATCTCCCTCAACAATAAGATCTAAATGTGAACCCTCACATATACCAAGCCTTCTTCTAACTTCAGCTGGAATTACAATTAAACCCTTCTTATGAACCTTAACCCTAAACCTATCCAAATTAACACACCTGTATATTGAGTTTAACTAAAATAATATAAGTTTAACGTTAAACAAATCAAATCATGCTTCATAAAGCCATTTAAACTTATACCATAGAGGCGGTGTAGATTATAATTTTAAGAAGAATTCTGATAATCAAAGGTTAGTTGAACTTGAAATCTATGCTAAGTAGCTTGAAGAATTTGTAGATAATTTTAGATTTGAGAGAGGAGTTAGTTAAAAGCTAGATGCCGTTGAGTGTAGGCTTAAGGGTTTAGTTAAAGGTTTATTTTTCATCAAAATTTAAAGCTGATTCAAGCATAGATGAATGCTTAACTCAACTTCACGTTATGTGCATTGAGAATTAAAAGATGCAAAATCTAAAATCTAAATACTTAGTCGACTGAATGTTAGTATGAGTTTTACTGGAGTTATATTTTGGGTAATTTATTAGACTTCAATTAGATACCATTTTTTATCTTGCTGGTCTTCTGGAAGGTTTCCTACTCTCCATCCCCAACCCGTTGTTTCTGCAAAGTAGTATTCTAATCCATTATGTGTGAAGTACTAAACTGATTCTTGCGTGTTGTTTTTTGGGGATGTTTCAAGGTGAACTGCTACCGCAGCATGACTACGATAACACTTAGTTGCCAATTTAATAAAATAATGCAGTTAAAATTAGATAAAAAGTTAGTATTATCCCAGTCATTTTATCAAGAAAAGACCTTAAATATGGTGGGGAAGCCAGAATTTTTGGTGCAACTATGAATATTAATTCACATAAATATATTAAAGCCATAATGGAAAGCATTGATAAATATATAATTGATAATCTAAGTGTTCTCAGAGCAAGAGATCTCTATGAATTCTACAGAGCCTTATTTCATGAACTTAAAGAATTTTTCGGCGGATCCTGGGGATTTGAAGGAGTTACTGAAATTTTAATCTTCAGAGTTTTACATCACATAATTAATGATGATGTAGAAGTCATTGATATAACTGGGGATTTAAAGGCATTTTACTACAAAAGGAGAAACCTAGTCCTAGGTGCTGGACTACCATTAATGATTAATAATAAGAAAATCTGGCCCGACATAATAATTTATGAACCAAAAAGAAGCAATCCAACTAAAATAGCTAAATTAAAATCTGTAATTGAAATTAAAGCCTATCCTCAAGGAGGATTAAAAGCAATTAAAAAGGAAATCAAAAGACTAATTAATATTCACAACACATATCACAACCCAAAATCAGCACTAATAATATACACAATACACGCTAAAATTAAAAGAAGAAGCAAAATCTGGAAATATCTAAACAGAATGCTCAAAGATGAAGAAATCATACCAAGCTATATAGACGTCTTACTACTAGATGAATGCAACGATAAGATCATCGAATTATTTAAACAGTATACATTCACTTGACAACCAACAGATAATGGATACAGTTTAACTTTAGTATTAAACGCTTCTTCAAAAGGAACTTACCTAGTTTAATTTAAACAAATCTAAATTGAAACAACAGAATGTCCATGCATATGGGCCTCCAATGAAATCAAAAACTATGGCATGTGCAAATGCAGACTATTTTATAGCAAGAAAAGCCAGTAAAGTAACCATTCAATCTAGCATGATTGATAACATCATCGTATTAGAATTTTTGCAAAAATTAGTTATATCCATAGTTTTTCTATTACTACCGTTTTTAGTTTAATAAAACTTGCACCAAGTAGTCTAACATCTTTACATCAAACATTTTACACTTTTTAATCTCACTTAACTCTACTAACGTATATGTAGGATTTTAAATTTCTATGCCCACTATAAATTCCTAGATAAGGAAACAAGTTATGCTTGTAATACATGGTACACTATTTAGGAACTTAAATACAAACTTTAACTTAAAAATAAGGGCTAACATGAATAAAGAAATAGAATCACTTAGCATAAAAGAAGTAAGGAAGCTCATTAGAGAAGCCTTCAAGCACTATAACAGAAAGGAAATCTATAAGGAAG
>JANZKD010000184.1 GCA_025061245.1 Candidatus Culexmicrobium profundum | reverse complement strand
AATTTCTCTTCTAAGGGAATTGAGAAAGAGTTTACAGTCACCCTTAGCATGAATTAGTATTCTATCAAAATTTAAGACCATATCTTTTAACTTTTCAGGAGATGTTTCTGCAATAATTTTCCCCTTAGATAGGAAGAGTAATCTATCACATAAATACTCAACTTCCTCCATATTCTGGGATGCAAGTAAAATTGTTATTGACATACTTTTACTCAAATTTTTAAGTACATCCCAATACTCTTTAGAGGAAATGGGATCTAAGAAAACTGTGGGTTCATCTAAAATCATAATTGGTTTATCCCACATTAAAAGTTCAGCCAACATAACTCTCCTCAACATTCCACTAGAAAGCCTATTAATTCTTTCATTTCTAAACTCCCACAATTTAACTGCCTTTAAACACTTCTCAGCCTTCTCCCTTAAATCTCCAAGAATAGCATTAATAGCTGAATTTAGAATTAAATAATCCATTACAGTAAATCTTAGAAAGCTTCTACCAATTTTAGCTACATGTGCAAAATAGGAGGCAATATATTTTTTACATATCCGCCATCTTAACTTTGAAACATCCTCATTAAACACGTAAACCTTACCTTTCGTTGGAGATAAAAGGCCGCAAATGATTAAGCATAATGTTGTTTTACCAGCACCATTAGGGCCTATAACGCCAACAATTTCACCTTCATACACATTAAAATTTAAATTATCAAGTGCAACAACTTTTTTCCCCATCCCCTGATAAATTTTCGTTAAATTAATAACCTCAATTACCCTTTCTCTAACCATTTCCATCAAACCTACTTCAAAAATTTTTTATTCATTAAGTTATATATATATCCTTTAAAATAAAAATAGCTAAACAGCTAATACTTAATAAGTTTTCTTTCTAGAAGAAGTTGGTTTATAATAGGTAAAATGTATTCGTGACTTTCAATTTTGTGTTTACTCTTTTACTAGTGTGAATTTGGGTTTGCTTGAAGGTCTAATGAATATGGAGAAGTCAGGGCAGTGGAGTTCACAAGTTCTACAGCCTATACATTTCTCAGGATATTTGGCCTCAGCATAATTGTAGCCCTTACTGTTAAATTCATTGCTACTAACTAAAACTTGTACCGGGCAAAGTCCAATACAAATTCCACATCCTTTACATCTTTCAGCAATAACTACTATTTCGAAGCTTTTAGCTTTCTTCAATTGTAGATTGCTAGGTTGCATATTTTACACCTTTAATTATTATTCATCATCACTATCGTAAAAACTTTATGAATTTACAAATAAAAAATTGATATGTAAAGTATGTAAAGAATTGATTTGATGAAATTATTATATTCAAGCACAATAATTCAACATAAAGGAATTTTAACAGTTTAAGGCTAAATAAATGTAAGCACACTAAATTAGAGTAAAAATGGACTAGAGGTAAGCTATTAAGGATATAGAATGTACTTTTATCTGATAATTATGCCGAAGACGAGTTGTAATTATGAGGAGTTGATTAATTTCACACGAAAGTTAATTCAGACAAGAAGCTTACCTGGCGAGGAGAAGGAAGTTGCTGAACTTATTGCACATAAAATGGAGGAGTTAAAGTATGATAGCATTGAAATTGATGGAATTGGAAATGTTATTGGTGTGATTGAAGGAGCTTCAAGTAAACCAGTAGTTATGTTTAATGGACATATGGATCATGTTGCTGCTGGTCCAAGGGAGATGTGGCCAGTTGATCCATATTCTGCTGAGATTATTGACAATGCAATATGGGGTAGAGCTGCAGCTGACATGAAGGGTGCTTTGGCTGCCATGATTTTTGCTGGTGGAAAGGTGGTGGAGCAATTTAGAGACAATTTGATTGGAACCATTTATGTGACATGCGTTGTAATGGAGGAGCCATCATTAGAATGTATTGGTATGAAATATTTATTTGAAAATGATGGATTAAAGGCTGACTATGTCATCATTGGCGAGGCTACAAATTTTGATATAGCTAATGGTGGTCGTGGAAGAATAGAAGTTGAAATTAAAACTTATGGTAAAGCTTGTCATAGTTCTGCCCCATGGCGTGGAATAAACGCATTATATAAAATGGCTAAAGTCTTATTGGAGCTAGAGAAACTTAATGAAAAATTACCATCACATCCAATTCTAGGTAGAAGCTCATTGGCAGTCACTGCCATTAGTTGTCGTCCAGGTATACCAGACTACGACACTGTCCCAGATGAAGCAACAATTATTCTTGAAAGAAGACTTGTTCCACCGGAAAATGAAGAAACAGCTCTACGTCAATTCCAAGAACTACTTAATAAACTGGCAAGGGAAGACCCAGAATTTAAAGCCTCAGTAAAGATACGTGAAGTCAAAGTTAAGGATTATCTCAGCAACACTCATATTTTGAAAAAAGTTATGGGTAGACCATGGATTATAGATGAAAATCATCCATTAGTTCAAGAAGCAGCGAAAACAGTTGAAAAAGTTATTGGCCGTAAACCTAAAATTAGACCATACACTTTTGGCACAGATGCC
>JANZKD010000285.1 GCA_025061245.1 Candidatus Culexmicrobium profundum | reverse complement strand
TATTTTTTCCAATATTGCATTCTAAGGGAAATCCATTAAATCCAGTAATACATCTAACTTACTTCATTGCATTCATGTTTATGTTTATGATTGGAACAATGTTTGTTTTCATGGGATTTCAAATACTATACTACAAGAATTTTTTGGGGAAACTAGAACTTGAAAGAATAATTAGATTACTTAACAACGACGAGAAGTTAGTTTTAGAGATTATTGAAAGAAATGGAGGTGAAATTCTTCAATCAAAAATAGCAGATATAACTATGTTTTCATTAGCAAAGGTCTCTAGAATAGTAAATAACCTTAGAAAAATGGGAATAGTGGTCTGCAATAGAGAGGGAAAAAATAAGAAAGTTAAACTATCTAGCAGGTACATTAAATTTAAATAATTTGAAAGAAGTAAAATTACTTCCTTAAGTTAAATTTGATTATAATAAATTGATGTATAAAACTATAATTCAACAGTATACCTTGTTAAGTATAAGTGAACTGTTAAATATACTGTCAGTCTTGCGCATAACTCATCATATTCTTCAGAAGTAATTCCAGACCATCCTTGCGGTCTTGCCAAACTTATAAATAAAAACCATCCGTCACCACCATTCACCTTTAATGCATAGGCTATCGGTTTATAGGGTGAAGCTGCATCTTTATAGTAGACGGAAGCTGAAGCAGTTATAATTTGATTTCCTACCATAGAAGATATATCAGCAGTATCCCAACCCTTAGTGGTAGTAGGTAAATTCGACTCAGGAAACATTGCTAAAATCTCATCAACTAAAGCAGTCTTAGTCATATCATGACGCCAAGTGCGTGTTTGACCAAGAGAATATCCAGTTGCCCAATTAACTCCTGAGTAAGTTACTCCCTTAGAGGTGGCACCACCAGTGTATGGGTTAAGATTCGACCATGGGTTAATATAATTTCTACCCCAACTATCAGTCCATTGAGAAGAATAATTATATGCATAATACTTGTTTGAAGTACCCCAAAATGGATAACCAGTAGGTTGCACCCAGATCCATCTATTTGCTACCGCTGATTTAATAGCATAATACCAATCCCTCACACCATTACCAATATTTGTAGAAGTTATCTGACTGGGATTATCATCTAGATAGGGAAAGAGATATGAAAGAGGAATAGGTAATGACTCACTATGTACATTGATAACTGCTAATGGCCCTGAAGGAGGATTTTCAATAAAAGATTTCAATTCACTCAAACTGCTTATAATTTCAACTTCAAAGAATTGCTGCAACTTAGATATTAAGGGTCTTGGATCCTTTTGCCATGCAGGATAATGCTCCTCAAGTCCATCGGGAAAACCTTCACTTGGACCTGTATAATTGATATAAATTACGTAGGCTCTAACTGCTGTTGAACCAACATTAGCATAACCAGCCACATAATCTTCCTCACCAGTTCCTTGAACTGTAAAATGAGCTTTTACAATATATTTTCCAGGGGAAAGATCTGCTCGTATAAGCTCTTTAAATTCATCTGGAGACCAAGAATCACCGGGAGGAACAATAATACTGAGAGATGTACCATTTATCCATTCATTTACAGTTAGAATTGGATCTTTGGGATTCGTTATAGAGTAAATGTCAACTTGATCTACAATTAATGGTCTAGTATACGTATTTTTTAGACTTATTTTAAAGAGAACAATCTTTTTCCCAGGATCGCTTGGATCCTTGAGCCCTGTATCAATCGCATAAAGATTAGTTAATAATGGATTGAATGTCGCTCTAACCATTTTGGGAAATTCTAATCCTTGAGATGTATGAATTCTAATTTCATGATCCATTCCAGCCTTCAAATCTGTATCAACTACAGCCCAAATTTCAATTATTTCTCCAGGCTCAATCATAATTGCTGTTGAGCCATCAGAATAAACTATTAGCTTATCTTCTCCACTATCCTTTGATCGTGCTTCAATTATTTGTGCAATATATTTATTATCAACTCTTATTTCATCAATATAGATTATTTCTCCACCCATGTTCTTAATTTCAATTTTAAATTCATTATGCCTAACATTTAAATCCCCAAAAACTTGTATTTGAATAGGTCGTGTACCATATCCAGATTGACCAATAATTCCAGCCATCCAGAGAGCTACTCCAATTGCAACCAGCATTGCTACTGAAACTATGATTATGGTACCAATCAGTATGGATAATCCCTTACTCCTATTAATTCCACTGAAAAACATTGTGTATACCTCTAGTTGAAGATTATGACAGAGTTTTATATTTATTTCGCTCTTATTAAAAGTTTGATAAAAAAAGTTGACAAAAGATAAATCTATTTCTCATAACTCACTAAAGCAATAATATAGTTAAAAACAAATTAACAGTTTAGTTTTCATTATCAATAGAATTTAGACTTCAAAGGGCTCTATCAAAATTACCTCTGCATCATCTATTCCATCAACTTTTAAAGCCGTTTCTCTAACTTGCATAACTAGGTATCTTGCCAATGGACACATAAAGGAGGGCACAGTTAATGTCATCTTAATAGTAGCCTTATTACCCTTAACTGTTACTTCCTTTATTAATCCCATATCAACAACACTTAAACCTACTTCAGGATCTATAACATCTTT
>JANZKD010000210.1 GCA_025061245.1 Candidatus Culexmicrobium profundum | reverse complement strand
ATACCAAAGAAAACCAAGATAGGCAAATATGAAGTTAAATCAACCCTGCAAATAGGTGAACCATCAATAATAGCTGAAGAAACAGGAATACTAACCATAGCAGACTTCAGACCAAAAGATATGGCAGTAAACGGTGAAGGAGCCCCACTATCAGCCTATGCAGACTACATTATTTTTAGAAGCAGCAAAACTTCAAGAGCAATCCAAAATATAGGTGGAATAGCAAATGTAACCTACATACCCAAAAATGCATCAATAAACGAAGTAATAGCCTTCGACACTGGGCCGGGAAACATACTCATAGACCACTTCGTCAAACATATAACCAATGGAAAAATAAGCTACGACCCAAATGGAGAAATAGCTGCAAAAGGAAAAATCTCAACAAAACTACTAGAATGGTTAATGCAACACCCATACCTAAAAAGAAAACCACCCAAAACAACTGGAAGAGAAGAATTTGGAACAAAATTTGCAGAAAAAATACTGGAAAAGGCATTAGAGTTAAAAGTGGAAAATGAAGATTTAATTGCAACACTAACAAAATATACAGCCAAAACAATAGCTGAAAGCTACAAGAAATACCTACCACAAATACCAAGTGAAATGATTATTGGCGGAGGAGGATCATACAACAAAACATTAATCAAAATGATAAGAGAAGAGCTAAATGAAATAAAAATAAGATTTCACGAAGAATTCGGAATACCCGCACAGGCAAAAGAACCATTATTAATGGTAATACTTGCAAATGAGGTAATCCATGGACACTTCAACAATCTACCAAGCGCTACAGGGGCATCAAGAAAAGTAATTATGGGAAAAATAATATTAGGAAAATACCATTAACCCATAAGCCTCCTATCCAAATCAACCAATTCAGGATGAACAAAACGCCCATTCCTAAGCAAACATTCATCATCAACATTAAACCTCAGGATTCAAGCAATTCCCATCACTATGAGAACTTGCAGTACCAATCCTACCCCTAAATCTTAGAAACTGAGAACCAAAACCAAACTTTATACAGCCATAAACACGCTCATCCTCCAATGGAACACCAGTCAATCTTGCACCAGGATTAAAGCCAAAGGATATATGTGCAATATAATACATTTTAGGGTCATCAAAAATTGAAAGCCAACGTCTAAAAACATCAGTCTCCAATCCACCCTCCACACCAACAATCCTACCATTCTCAATAGTCAATCTAACCGGCGACTTCAAAACTCCAATCTCACTTGGAGGCCATAGAAATCCATCCAAAACAATAGTTCCATTAATAGACTCCTCAATGTGAGCCCATGAAATTTGACCCCCAAGAAACTTAAGTTCACCAGCCGCCTAACCTTACCATCATTATGATAAACAGGTCTACTAGGAGCATTCTCCATTACAAGCCTAGTACCCCTATCACTATAAACCTTCAATCGCTTATTTGAAGAAATAATTTCAGCTAACTTATCACCTAAAGCACACATGGCCTCATAATTAATCCTCCCAATCAATCGAATCATCATGTCAGAATTCATACCAGTTAAATCACAAATTCTAGCACCAGAATTAAGAGCATTATAGAAGGCATTTGTATGAATAATATATTGGTAAACAAAGTCAATTATAACATCACTACTAGCCATGGCAGCTGCAACAGGCTTTGGAGACTCAATATTAACTCTAGGTCTAGTCTCACAAATCACCTGTACAACCTCACCTCCAACCGTGTGGGCAACACCACAAATAGCATCAAGCATCTCTCTATCAACAATAGAATCAGCCAAAACTAAGACAGACTCACCCTCCCTAACACCGGCAAGAACATTTACAACCTTATATACAGCCTTAACTAACTCCATAAACATAACTAATCACAGATAATAAATGGAAGGCAATAGATCTAATGTTCACTGTACTATTTGTACTCTCGCCTCTTATAATATAGCACCAGTACTACAGCCACCACCACAATCAGTATCAATGCAATGTATATGATGTACTGTGTAATTGGTGGAGGTGGAGCTGGAATTGGAGAGACAAACACAATAATCTCAACAGACCTAACACCCTCAGCTTCAGCTTGAAGCACATAGGTTCCAGCCTTCTCAAAGATAACCTTGAAGAATGTTTTACCATTAACATTAGTTCTATTCAGGGCGTAAAGTGACTCATTAACATAAATCTTCACTAGTACATTAGACATAGGCTCATTAAATTGATCCAAAACAAGTACACTAACCTTAACTGAACCACCAGCCAAAACTTCAACCCTATCAACATTAATGTCAACTACAGTGACCCTGGGCTTTGGAGGTGGAGGTGGACGTACAACTACATAGACACTATTAGATTTAATCTCATTAACCTTAACGTAAAACTCATAGGTTCCCTTCCTATTCAAGGTCACAATAAATGTAGCCACACCATCAGAGGAAGTAGTGATAGTAGTGTAGTAGGAACCATTAATGTACAGGTCAACTCTAACATTACCCATAGGCTCATCATACTGATCATAAACAGTTGCATTAAGCATTACACTTCCACCAGCATCAATCTCAGTTGCATTAGCAGTCAACTCAACACGCGTAACCTTAGAAGGAGGCCTATAAACATAAATTGTA
>JANZKD010000245.1 GCA_025061245.1 Candidatus Culexmicrobium profundum | reverse complement strand
CTTGTCCATATAGGACTGTAATTGAAAAGAATACGTATAAGATATTAATTGGCAAGATATGGGATTTAGGAGTAAAAGAATATTATCGAGATAAAGGATATGAAACCGATGTAGAAGTACTGATGAATTTCGGTAAGAAATGGAAGCTTGTAGGGCATATAGATATGGTTAGTCCAACAAAAATAATAGAAGTAAAACTTACGGATTTCAACGAAATAACGGTAAAAAAAGGGCTACTGCAGGTATTCATGTATGCTAAAATGTATGAATTACAGTTTGGAGAAAAGAAAAAACCAGAATTATGGTGCTATGGAATGAAAAGCTACAAAATATTTACGCCACAATATGGTGAAAGAACATTTAACAGAATAATAGAAAGATGTAATTATATATGGCTCTATTTAAATAAAACAAATAAGATACCTAGAATACCAAGTAGATTGGACTGTACGGTATGCAGAGAAAAATTCAGCTGTCCACTAGCATTTAAGGTAAACACTAGACCATTCAACGTACTAGACTTACACTAGCGTATAAATTGATATGCCGAAAACTCCTAAACCTTTTTCTATTATTCTGCTCCTCCATTTTAATGAAACATCTTTTGCTGGTACTTCAGTATAAAAGAATACACTGCCATCATAAGTAACATCATACTTTTTAACTTCAAATGCTTTACTGCCACGCCGTAAGTCAATGTTCCAGTCGTAAAGTTTAATTGTAATTTCTGCAAGTTTTCTTTTACCGTCTTTTAGCTCTAAAATGTATGGTGTTTTTTCATTTATCTCGTCAATTAATCTATCTATTACTCTTTCTAGATCACTTTCATCAACCGTATAGTTAAATCTAAGCTCAATTTTAAAGACTCTATATGCATCTCTAATTAGTTTTGGTGCAACCTTAATTACTTCAGCTTCAAGCAAACTTTCATATTTTTCTCTTTCCCTAGAATCAAACGGCAAAGACCTAATCTTATTTTCAAGATCAATAATTGTAACTAAACTCATACTATCACCATATTCTTTTATTTTGCTTGTATTACTACTTTCTTAACTAGGTCATCTATAATAATTGCATCAACCGTCCATTTTAATGGTACGTCTTTAGGCGGTATCTCAATATCTAGGCTTGTTGCACCAACGAAGTATAAGTCATACCGTTTAAGAACTATTCTTTTCCTCTTTATATCTAAGTCATAAAATTCAGGTGAAGCCTCAATGTGAAATCCAAGTAACTTATTAACGTATATTACTGGAGGTTCTTCAAACAATTTTCTTAACGTTTGCCATAACGCTGAATCTACACTTTCAACTGGTAGTGGAACAGAGAAAGACATGCTGATTTTAAATCCACTATATGCATCATCAATTAATTTCGGAGCAATCTTTATTAATTCAGCATACAGTAAATCTTCATACTTCTTTCTTTCCTTCGAAAAGAACGGCAACTTACTAAGCTCATCATTATATTTGATTATATTTCTCATAGACATACTATCACCAGAAATAACTTACGTTAATCTGCAAATAAGTTTTATGGCTTTACTGCTTCAAAATATATGTTTACGTGAATATACTCTTTTTTAATTACTTTTAATCCTATCGTCTCTAAAAGCTTTATAAATTGATGTTCAAGAAATCCGCTTTTATGATAGTTAAATGGGTTGTCTTGACCGCCGTATATCCAGTAGCTCAATTCTTTCCAGCTGTATTTTCCATCTAATGAATTTTTGAAGTGCAGCTGTAAATTTGGTATTTGAATCTTTAATATTCCACCTTTCTTTAAGACTCTGAAGCAGTCTTTCAGGAATGGTTCAACTTTATTGAAGCTTAAGTGTTCAACAAAATCAATAGCTAAAATTTCATCTATACTATCATTAGGGAAAAAGCTGAGCAAGTACTTTTCAACGTCATAGCATAAATCTGGATTGACTTCACTTCTAACATCAATATTAACGTATCCTGCTCTTTTATCACTTCCACATCCTATGTTTAGTTTCATTCTGGTTTCCATCCTTCCTTCAAATTCCATCCTGCAATTATGCCAGTAAGAAAACTAACGAATAGACATATTGCTAGTTTAAAGTGATATTCTATTGGTAGTTTATCCCAAACATAGTATTCTGCAAATATTACTGTTACTGCAAATATGCATCCAGCGGCATAAATATTGTTAAATGCATTTACAAAGAATTTGGCTAACTTACTTAACCAGGACACTAAGGAACACTCCGATTATTCCTGTAATTATTGCTCCAAGTACTTTTTTTATCCACTCTATATTGCCTTCTACTTTACCTAGACGCTCTTTTATTTCTCCTATGTCTTGTAGCAGTTTATAGTAAATGTCATTATTGTTATTGTTGTCCACTTTGAAGCCTCCTTTCACTAAACAAGAAGTTTAATACTATTGTTACAAATACTACGAAGTCTTTAGGATCAATTAATCCTTTATAGAATCCTATACATGCTGTTATTCCGAATAATAATGCAAGTATTCCTCTAACACTAGCTTTTCCAAGTATTTTTTTAATTGAGGCTTCAGACATTATATCACCCGTTAATAATCTTATATCTTATTGCATAAAATATTTTTGCTCCAGAAGATAATCCACTCCAAGTAATTTCTATAGGCTC
>JANZKD010000284.1 GCA_025061245.1 Candidatus Culexmicrobium profundum | reverse complement strand
GATCTATGACTTCTATGAGAAGCATTCGGATAGGGATCCTGCATCCATAATAAATCATGGTGCTAGTAGTGTTGATTATGTTAGGAGTGTGAGTGATGCATTTTCAATTATATGTGAGATGCCATACATATTTGATGAGAAGGTTAATGATAACACTCCAGTAAGCATTACTAGGCGTGAGGCTGTTCTGAGGAGTATAGAGGTTTCAGATAGAGTCTTTAACCTCGTTAATGATGCATTTAATAGGTTGGAGAGTTTTCTGGATGATACATCTCCCTTCTATGAGGTTGTTTTGGAGTATTTGAAGCGTTATAAGCCCTCCATAGAGGCTAAGAGGAGGTGGGCTGAAACTGATAAGTCTCTTGATAGACCTGCAACTGTGGCTGAATTATTTGACAACTTGGTTATAACGAAGTATTATAGGCTTCGTTTGATTGGACAGTTCATTCGCCTCATAGATGATAGTGTTAAGCGTAATCCATCCCTTGGGGAGAGGCTTGAGGCTGATAGAAGGCTTATGCTTATGGAACTTTATAGGTTGAGTTCTGAGATTGACGAGGAAGCGGACATTAAAGTTATACCTATAGGTAAGCTTGTTCGAGTGCAGGTTGGAGCAGCTCTTTATGCAATGGACTATGTTAAGGCTAGGTAGATCATTATCTGCTAATATTATTCCTATTTTATTGGATGATCCTTATAGTCTGTTAATTTTAATTCAAGTCCCACTCTTTCAACTTGCATTTCCACGTTTAGGGCTGATATTCTCTGATAGGTTTTGAATTTACCTTTGTCTTGATAGAATTTTGTTTCACTTGTTTTTTCAAGCTTCACTTTATATGCATATCCAATTCTCTTTTCTTCCTCCTCCCCAATTATCCTGATTATGTAGCCTTCTACTTCTGCATTTTTTGTTTCAGCTAGTTTTGTTAGTGCTGTGTATATTCCTCTTGGTGATGCAATGTCTATAATGTAGTGTTTACCGTTTTCCTCTTCAGCTTTTACTTCCCCCTTTTCTTCACATATCTTTGCGGTTAGGTTTTTCAGGTTTATTTTGTCTCCTCTTGATAGATATGAGAGTTTGAAGTTTTTCTCTCCAGTTTTCTCTAGGATTATTATGGATGAGTTTCCAATTACCCATCCATTCTCTCCTTCAACTATTAGGGCTGTTTCCTCATCTATTCCTATTCCTAGATTTACATTTGTTTTCCATAGGGCTTCTATTAGTCTTGGCATCCTCCTCCTCTGGATGAAGTGTTGGTCTATTATTGCTTTTCCATTCATGAAGAAGCCTAGTCCTCTTCCAACTTCAACCTTCATGTCCATTCCCCCGTAGATCATTGGATTGCTTAGTACTGCTGCTCCTGCACTGTTTCCAGCTATTAGTTTTCCTTCTTGATGAATTCTCCTTATTGCCTTTAGTGCTGGTGTTTCTTTTCCCTCTTCATCTATTAGGCCTTTAATTATTCTTCTCTGTGCTCCACCCATAAAGAATATTCCATCTAGTCCTTCAATCTCCTCAACTATTTCCTTTGAGTATGCATTTGTCCTATAGTTTTTCTCTGTTATGTCTATTAGGATTGGTTTTGCTCCATGTTGCTTGAATTTTGCTTCATCTTTACTCCATGCTTCATAGGGTCTGCTTCCCGCTAGTGGTATTAGGCCTATTTTGCATCCAGTTCCACCTGATAGTTCCACTATTTCCCTGTATATTTCATCTACATTTTTCATTGCTCCTCCAATGATTACAAGTTTATTCATGTTGATGGCCTCCATTTACATTTTTAGGAAGCGTTACATACTTATATTCTGTGTAGCCTTCATTTTATTGGTGACTTACTTGAATTATATTATTAAGCCTATTCCTATTACTAGGGTTAAAATTGACAAGTCTGTTATGACCTATCTAATGAACTTTGCAACTCCAATTGAAATCGGATCCTTTGCATGGGCTGTTGAGGGTAGTGGAGTTAGAATATTAGTTGATACTGGCTGCTTGGCTGAGATGCAGACTGCAAGTGGATTTCCAGCCGAGCAGGTTTATAGTATTGAGGAGGGTCTTAAGCGTATTGGGTGGACTCCTAGGGATGTTGACTTTGTTATTCTAACTCATCTACACTTAGATCACTTTGCAAATGCTGGTAAGTTTAGGAATGCAACTATTATCTTGCAGAGGAGGGAGTATGAGGCTGCAGTTAATCCTCATCCAGCCTATAGACACTTCTATAACACTGAGTTAATTAAGAAGACTCTTGATGGGTTGAGGGTTGAATTTGTTGATGGGGAGAAGGAGATTGTTGATGGTGTATCTGTTATTTTGACTCCTGGTCATACGCCTGGCGGTCAAACTGTTCTAGTTAAAACTGAGAAGGGTGTTGCAGCGATAGTTGGATTTTGCTGTATTAGGGAGAATTTTGAGCCTCCTGGTAATTTGAGGAAGTTCTTTGAGTTTATTGTTCCTGGAATTCACATTGATACTGTTAGTCTGTATGATAGTATGGTTAGGGTTAGAGATGCTGCTGATATAATTATTCCAATTCATGATCCAGAATACTTTGAGGTTAAATCTATACCTTAATGCTTCTCTAGAGCTTTGTAAATGAGGTTTTTCAGTGCGTAGCTTAACCCTATTTTTATCCTTGTTTTTAGGGG
>JANZKD010000198.1 GCA_025061245.1 Candidatus Culexmicrobium profundum | reverse complement strand
TGGGTGTGTTTCGTAAGGTTGTTGATAGGGGTGTTCATTATTTTTTGAGGTTTGATGGTAGGGTTTTGCTTTCTTCTGTTATGCCTGATGAGTTGATTGTTAGTGGTGATGTTTTTGATTTGTTTGTTAGAGCTGCGGTGGCTGGTTGTTTTGATGGTGTTATTGGTTGGGATGTTCCAGTCTACTTTGACATGCCGCTTTATTATTCATGGGTTAATTTGGTTAAGGGTTTGGAGTTGACTTATAGGCTTTGTGAGTTGGATGTTCCGGTGATTGCTTTGGTTAAGGGTAATACACCTAATCAAATTAGATTCAGCTTAGACACTTTGGAGCGGATTGGATTTAGGAATTATGGTTTGCATGCTTCTGAGTATTTGCAGCGTTTTAGATTTGATGCTCGTTCCCGTAACATTTTGTATAGGTATGCTGATGAGCTTGGTGGTAGGGTTGATAATCTACTTGTTATTGGTGCTTTGCGTCCGGATTCCCTTAAATTTATACATGAAATCTTTAGCAGTGTGAGAAATCTTAGTGTTTGTGGTTTAAGTTACTATTTGGATGCTAGGGATTATAGATTATATTTGCGTGGTAGAGTGATGAATGTTTCTAGGAAATTTTTGAGGTGTAGTTGTCCTGGTTGCGGTGGGGTTGGTGGTAGGAGGTTGTTGGAGGATTTGGAGTTGAGGGTTAGGCATAATTTGGTTCAGTTGAAGTGTTTGGCTGATGGTGGCACTATGTATGAGGGTGAGTTGTATGATTTGGTTGTTGGTGAGGGTGAGCGTGCTGTTTTTGTTTCTGATCTTCATATTTGGACTGTTGAGTCTAGGTTTGAGAGATTCCTTCAATTTCTAGGTGAGTGTAGGCCGGATCATCTTGTTTTGCTTGGTGATGTGTTTGATTTTAGGTTTGGTAGGCCTTCGATTCAGCCGGTAAAAGCCTTCTTTAACGCTGTTCGCAGAGTTGGCTGTACTGTTCATTTGGTCGGTGGTTGTTGTGATGGTGACGTGAATAGTTTTCTAAGAGCTTTAGACAAGCTGGCTTTTCAAAATGTGCCGCCCTCACTAATCTACACTGCCAAGAAAAATGAACCAGGTGGGATTGATGTTAGGAGTAAGGTTTTACTTGATTTCTATAGGTTTTATAGGTTGGTTAAGGATGAGCTTATGGTTAAGTTGCCTGATGATAGTGTTTTATTGGCTTTTCATGGTCATAAATTGGTTGAGAATCCTAGGGAGAAATTAGAGGTTGCCAGGAAGTTGATGACTGAATATAGGGTTTTTAGGGGTGTTGATTGGCTTGTAATGGGACATATTCATCGAGCCTTCATAGATTATGATAATGGTTTAGCTGGGACTGGATGTTGGCAGATTCCACCTAGACATTTGGAGGGCGTTGTTAGTAAAGACGACTTGTTTAGGGCTGTTTTGGTTGATGGGGATGGAAATGTAAAGTTGATTGGTGTGAGTCTTGGGTCAATATAAAGCGTCTTTAATGGCTAAGCAAAGAAGGCGTAGAGAGCTTGAATTACTGGATAAAATATTACTTGAGAAGGGCGAGCTACTTGACATAGAGACTTTAAGAAGGAAGTTGGAGGAAGAATTTAGGGAGAAGCTTAAAATTTTGAAGGCTGAATCTGATAAAATTCTTTATCACTGGTATGATGAACCGTCTAGTGCATGGATAGAAATTGATGTTGAAAAATTGAGAAATTGTTTGAAGAAGTTATTTGGAGTAGATTATCAAATATTTAAAGGTAGAAAAATTGTGAAGATGAAAGTGAAAACACTTATGAATTTATGTGAAAAATGGGGTTTAGCCTTAAATCAACTTGAAAAGTTTAAGGTTTTTACAAGAAAATTTCCTGTAAATTTAAAGTCTCCGATAATAGTTAAGTTGAAGACACACATGCTAAATGAAGGTTCCATGTCATGGCGAACAAGTGGAAGACAGTTGAAAGGAAAATATGTAAATAAGGATCCAGTTTTACACAAATACTTCAGAGATTTAGCCAAGAAAATTGGAGCAAGGTTCCGTAAACCACCGAAATATAATGAGTCTAAAAATGCTTATGACACCTATATTGATTCAGCTACAATTAGAATATTGCATAAGGCAGGAATACAGCCAGGTCCTAAAACAATAACCAATCCAAAACTTGACCCACAAGTATACTTCAATGAAGAGCTACGCAAATATCATTTTAAATCTACATTCACTGAGGAAGGAAACAGCTACTTGAGAGTAAAAGGCAGAAGAGTCTTGATGAGAATATCGTGGGGTAGAGGAGTTGATATAACTGAAAAACTAACACCACAACAAATTGAGAAAATAAGACAAATAATAAAACCAGGAGAAAGAATAGCTGTTAAAGAACTAATTAAAACAATTGACGATCCAAAGATGGCCAGAAGTATAGCTAAAGTAATAGCCGCAAGTCGGTCAAACCTACTTGATGAAGAAATACTACTTCTCAGATACTACCACAAAGAGGTATTAAACGAAAAAACGTTAAACGTATACTCAGAAAGACTACAGCTAAACAAGGATGGTAGAATAACCGTATTCTGGCGAGCATACACAGAAGATGCAGAAGCTGTGGAGCTATTGGTAAAGGAATATGGCATGCTACCAGGAACATGGAAAGCTCAAAAATTGAAAAAGGAGATG
>JANZKD010000255.1 GCA_025061245.1 Candidatus Culexmicrobium profundum | reverse complement strand
AATAGGCTCATCATCAATAGATGATGAAGGTGTTCCGTCAAGAAAAACCACTATAATCGAGAATGGAGTGCTAAAAACATTTGTCTACGATACATTTTACGCCAAATTAGAAAATAGGCAAAGCACAGGAAATGCAATTAGAGAAATATTCACAGCTGGAATAAGCTCTCTACCAGGTAAGAATTATAATAGTGAACCAATACCATTGCCTAGAAACCCCTACATCGAACCTAGAGATTGGAAGAAGAAAGAAATTATTGAGGATACCAAAGAGGGATTACTATCAAAGTTCTTCCACTACACTAGAATTACAAATCCAATTAGAGGAGACTTTACAAGCGTACTTAGAATGGGATTATATTACATTAAAAATGGAGAGATAACATATCCAGTAAAGAAATCAAGAATAATGAACAACTTCTTCAACATACTTAAAAACATAGATGCAATATCAAGCGAACTTGCAGTAGGCGGTGGATGGGGATCATACACTCATGCCCCAACAATTAGAACAAAGGCACATATAACACCAGTCTAGCCTTAAAAAAGAGTAACTTCTATAATTTCACCTCTTTTTATATTGATTTTAAAGGGTGGAATCACTGTGAAGCCATTAGATTTAATCAAGACACTCCTATGCATAGAAGGTCCAGTAACTAAATGAACTAAAGGAAGATCATTAAATCCTAAAAGTTTAACAAAAAATACACGCTCAAAGGGAGGCATAAAACTGGCATTGAAATCCTCTACAACTTTAGCTTTAAACTTAAACAATAATTGAGAAGTAATTCCACCAAGCTTCTTAATTATCGGAACACCAAGAGTATAGAATCCAACAACCATAGATTGACATAACCCAGGTAACATTAAAACCGGCTTTCCACCAACAACCGCAAAGCTCGTCTGTCGACCTGGAACCCGCTTCAACCCCCTCAAAACCATATTAGAATCACTCAACGATAAAACAGCATCAGGCAATAGGTCCTTAACACCCCTCGAGCAACCTCCAATAGTCATTATACAATCAGTATCCTTCAACCCTTTGCGTATCACATCAACAATTTCACTTCTATCATCTCTAACAACACCGAGATCCACAGGACAACCACAAAATCTACGAATTAAATAAGAAAGCATAAGAGAATGACTTGTAAATCGACTAGAAACCAATTCATCTCCACTAGATAAAACTCCAATTTTAGGCTTAACAAAAACTCTTACAGCTTCAAAACCGAGAAAAGCTAATAAGCCTACATCAAATGCCCTCAACACCCTACCAGTCTTAAATACAACCTCCCCACCCCTCAAATCACTCCCCCTAGAAATAATGTGATCACCAATTTTAGGGGGAAAGCGAACCTCAATTACATTCTCATCAATCAAATTCACAGCTTCAACAGGTACAATAGTATTTGCATTCCTAGGAATAAATGCACCTGTCGCCACATAGCATGCCTCACCAGACCCAATTTCAGGAACCTCATCATCACCCGGAAAAACACTGCCAATAACCCGTAAATGAACAGGGTTACTTGGTGAAGCATCCCTTAAATCTCTAAAATCTACAGCATATCCATCAAAATGTGAGACATCATGTGGAGGAACATCATCCTTAACAACTATATTCTCAGCCAAAATTTCATTAAAAGCTTTATCTATAGAGACAATCTTAATTCTCCTAGGAGGAGCATCAAAAGAATTTAAAGTGATATTAACAGCATCACTAGCTGAAACATATCTAAAACGCTTAACCGACAAGTCAGACATCACCTCTAAACTAGGAATTAACTATTTTTAAGACACGATTAAAATCCTCTGGAACATCAACATCAAGTACAACTCCAATTTTGCCAGTTTCAGCCAAAACAATTTCTCTTTCATGACGGCGAAGAATAGATTTTAACCCCATAGTCTCCTCATTAATCTCCATCAACTCTGAGAAAAGCGTACTGCTAAAAAGCACAGGATGACCACGTCTACCCCTATAAGAAGCAATCACAATTGGTGCGCCAGTCTCCCTATAAACCTTGACAACCATATTTATAACATCACTATCAATTAAGGGGTAATCGCCAGGAAGAACAATTACAGCATCAACATCCCTAGAAACAGCCTTAAAACCAACCTTAACCGATGAACTCATTCCCAAAGAATAATTCTCATTAACAACAATTTTACATGGAAGATCCTCTATAACCTTCCTTACAAGCTCTGCCTCAAAACCCAATACAACAACAACTTCACTAACCATTGAATTTAAAGCAGCCATAACAATCCTCCTAATCATCGGAACTCCGGAAATAGGGATTAACAACTTATTTCTACCAAACCTCCTAGATTCACCTGCAGCTAAAATTATAATTGAAATCAATCTCCTCCACTCCTAAAAACCCTTATTATCTCCGCCATAATGCTAACTGCAATTTCTTCAGGAGACTCAGCATTTATATCAATTCCAATGGGAGCATAAAGAGACCTAAGAGCATCATCAGTAAATCCATCATCCTTCAACCTAATCTTAAAACTAGAAATCTTACTTTTACTTCCAATCAAACCCACATATCTCAAATTTAAGCTGAGAGCCCTCTTTAAAGCAGTATAATCACGATGAACATCCCCATAAAGAATGACTATGAAATCATTCCTCTTAAACTCAAATTCATTAAAGAAATCATCCACAGACTTAACGTAAATTTCACTTGCA
>JANZKD010000276.1 GCA_025061245.1 Candidatus Culexmicrobium profundum | reverse complement strand
TGCTGGAGGTATAACTGAATCCCTCTCTCCCCCTTGCTATTACTCTTATTCCTATTCCTTTCGAAATTGTTGAGGATGCTCTAATTCTACCATCTATTGACATTGAAGTTGAAATGTTTTTATCTTCATAAATAAATATTTCACATTGCTCTGCATTGCTTTCTTCAGCAAATTTTAATATTTCGTTTATCTTCATTTTTCATCCTCCAATTATTACTTTTTTGATTTTCATGGTTGGTACTAATGCTGTTACTGCCATTCTTTGCCCCCCTTTGCCACATAGAGTTATATAGTAGTTTGCTTCTTTACATATGGCTTCAATATTTTTGAGTGCTTCAAGTATATTCATTGATACTCCTACACTTCTTAATGGCTTAGCTAATTCGCCGTTTCTAATTAGGAATGCTTCGCTTGCTTGAAATTGGAATGGACCCTTACCTGTTGTTTGTCCTCCTCTAGCTCCAGCAATATAAACTCCATTCCTCGTCTCGCTTATCAATTCTTCTTCACGCCAATCGCCAGGCTTTACCACTACATTTCCCATTCTAACTATTGGTTCATATTGGAAGCCTTCTGCTCTTGCATGACCTGTTGGTTTTTCTCCTAATCGCATTGCTGTCTCTCTCGAATGGATATATCCCCTTAGAACTCCATTTTCAATTAGTATTGTCTTTTTAGGTTTTACTCCTTCATCATCAAAGAATATTGAGCCCCAAGCATTAGGAATGGTTGGATCTTCATACACGGTTAAATTTCCGACGGCAACCATTTTACCTTTAAGTCCTTCGAAAGCTGATGTGCCTCTAATAACTGAGTCAGCTTCAAAGGAGTGGCCCATTTCATGGAAGAAGTCTCCTGCAGCTCTACTCTCTAAAATTGCTATTACAGGTCCTGTTGGTGGGCTTTCTGCTTTAGATTGATTAACAACTCTTTTAGCCATTCTTGTAGAAACATCAATTATTGCCTCCTCTAATTTTTCAATTCCAGCTATCATTCCAAATCTCTCTGAATCATAGAACACTCCGCTTGATGTTAGGCCATAAACTCTAAATGCGAAATAGAATCTAGCTCCACTTTGAACTGCATCTGCACCATCACTACTTAAGAAATGTGTTTTAAACCAGAGGTCAAAATAACTTATATCAACACTCTTAAGTTTATCTCCTGCAATTTCATTAGCATTTTCAATTCCCTTCACTAGAATTGAAATCTTATCATTTAAATCAACACTTCTAGGATCAATTTTATAGTCAAATTGGAATCTTCCTTTTGCCAAATCAGCTTCAGCTAATTTAACTTCACACTTTCCACCTTGGATTTTAGCAAGCTTTACAGCTCGCTTAACAGTTTTCTCAACCTCTTCTTCAACTAAGTTATGAGTGTATGAGAAACCCCAGCATCCATTAACAATAACTCTAACTCCAATACCCTCATCAACACCTTCAATAATTCCGGTTAACTCCTTTCCTTTTAGATTCATTGCTGCTCTCTCAAATTGCTGATATCTAACTTCAGCATACTCTACACCGATATGTTCAGCAAGCCTTAAAGCCAATTCTCCAAGCTCCATCATTCATCCCTCAAAATCTATAATAAATGTTCCAATAAATAAGTTAACTTAACGTCAACAATAAGTCTGATAGGAAAATCTAAGAGGATATTTTAAGCAATTTAACCAAGACCTATAGCCAAAGTTTAGAGTGATTTCATAAATTAATATCAAAGAGATTTAAACTTCAAGGTTTTAAGGGTTAGGTTCTCTAAACATTAAACACTTAATAAAGTTTAGAGACTAATGGGTTTAAATTGTTAAATTAGCATTTCATTTATGTGACAAATTTTATATATACATGAATGTATATTCAATTGATGTATTATGAGCTCAGTAATCTCAATCAGAATCCCCAGAAAATTAAAGGAGTCTATGAAAAATTTTCCCCATATTAATTGGAGTGAAGTTGTAAGAGAAGCAATTGAAAAAAGAATTCGAGAGGAGAAAATTAAGTGGGCCTTAAAAATTATGGATGAAATTTCTATAAAAGCTAAACCTACGGAAGCCTCCGAGAAAATTATAAGGAGATTTAGAGATGAACGACATAAAGGTGGTTATGGACACTAGTGCCCTTGCAAAACTTTTTCTGATTGAAGAAGAATCCAAGGAGTGCAGAGAAATAGGAAACTTACATATCAAAAATAAACTAAAAATTTATACATGCGATTTTGCGTTAATAGAATTAGCAAATGTACTAAAGTTTACTCCAGGCATGTCTAGTGAAGATATAATTAATGCAATTAAGGCAATAAAGGCAATTGAAATCCACTTGATAAGTTTAAATGAATTAATTGAAGATGCAATCAGATATGTATTCAAATTAAATTTAACAGTTTATGATGCTTTATATGCAGCATTATCAGAAGCACTCAATACGCCACTGATAACCTATGATAAAGAATTACAAGTGAAACTTAAGCAAAGAGCAATGAAAGCATCAACATACTTGATAAACTACAAAAGAGAAAGATAATGGCATTAACTAGCCATTTCATTACCATTTTGCATTCTCTACCTTTGGGGATGTATATCAGATTTCCCTATTGGATTTGTGTTGCTGAGAGATATGATATTATAGACTTGCCTAGAAGATATGATGAATGAGAAATAAGCGTAATATACCTATAAAAATAATTTTTCTCTCTCTTTACTTCATAA
>JANZKD010000118.1 GCA_025061245.1 Candidatus Culexmicrobium profundum | reverse complement strand
GGAACGTTTGACATATACAGAGGAGTAATCCCATAAGAGGTTAAATAACAAAAAATAATAGAAATATATGGTTGAGAAATTGACCCAGTATCCATTGAGGATAATACTCGACTTCTTAAGAATTGCAATATCCATCAGTCTATTTTTATATGCCTCATGGGAAGATTGGAAAACTAGAGAAATAACAGACAAAGTATGGGTAATAATGACAATATGTGGAGTCATTTTACTAACTATTGAAGTAACACTTATTTCAGGAATTGGATTATGGCTCATACTTGTTGCAATTTCAATTCTATTTTCAATAGCTATTGGATTTACATTATTTTACCTTGACTTCTTCGGAGGAGCAGATTCAAAGGCATTAATAGCCTTAAGCATATTGATGCCTTTAAAACCAGAAATAAAATGGTTCAATATAGAAAGTCACCCATTTATTCCAATAGCTGTATTTAACAACTCAGTTATTGGAGCAGCGTTAATGGCGGTGGGAATTCTCACATATAACATAGCAAGAAAATTAGAAGGCGAAACGCTATTCGAAGACTTAAAGGAAGAAAAATTATGGAAAAAAATACTAGTACTGCTAACAGGATACAAAATACCAATAAGTAAACTTAAAGAAAAACCATTCATATACCCATTAGAAAAAATAGAAGTCATAAAGGGTAGCATTAAAAGAGAAATAAAAATACGGATTGGAATAACTACAGGAGAAGAAGAATTAGAGAAAATCTTCAAAATAATAGAAAATAATAGGATAACTGGTAAGATATGGGTTACACCTGCGCTACCAATGCTAATTTTTATGACAATAGGATTATTAATATCAATAATGTATGGAGATGTAATATACCTATTATTAATGTCACTTAAAGGATAAATTAGAAAAGACAATAAATTAAAAACAATAAATGATAAGAGGAAGAAAAATGAAAAATACAAAAGGAATATCACCAGTAGTCTCAGACCTATTATTAGCAACCATTGTAGTAGCTGCCTTCGCAATAGTCTATGCAGCAACAACAGGTATCACAACACAAATGTACAACTATTTCTCAGACACATTCAACAGAATAACTGAAGATCTAATAATCGAAGAAGCTTACATTAAGTCAGGAAACGAAACAGCAACCCTATACATTAGAAATATTGGTGAGATAACAAGCAAAATAACCTCAATTTACTGCAATGGAACATTAATAGAACAAGTATATGGAGAAATAACCATAAAGAAGAATAAGTTAACCATTATAAAAATAAAACTTCCCAGGAAACCATCACCCTATGCTCCACAAGAAATAACAATAGTAACAGCATTAGGAAGCAAATTCACAGCCAGATTAATAACACAACCATAAGAGGTGATAAAATGAAGAAAAGAGCATCGTCCACAGTTCTTGGATCACTACTATTTATAATCATCATTACATCAATAGCATTCTTCATATTTTCAACCGCATTAGACTATCAAATTGCAATTAAAAAATATCTAAAAAGACAAGAAAAAAGGGAGGAAGAGAAAATAGAAATAATAGAAATAGGAAAAGACAATGGAAACATCCAAATCACCATTAGAAACAGTGGAAGTATAGATGTTAAAATTGCTGCAATATATATAAACCATATCCTAATTAAAACACTAGAACACGTATACATACCTGCCGGAAATGAAAGAAAAATAACTCTTGAAAACATCAGTCTAAGCAAGGGAGACTACATAAAGATAGCTACAGATAGAGGAAATTTTGCAACATATATAGTTGAAAAAGAACCATAAGAACTTAAGAATACAAATTATGACAAACAGATTAGCAATAATGTTAAGTGGGAAATTAATAAAATTATAATATTGAACAATAATTAATGAGTGAGGATATGAAATTGGAAGACATAAGAAAACAGGAACCACCTCACGCATACATTAAGATTTATGCAGTAAATCCACCTCATGCTTATGTTGGAATATATCTAGACCCATTAACTAATCAATATAGATATGACGTAATAGAACCACGATTATTTCGAGAAGAAAGAAAAATACTAAAACAATTAAAGGATATCTTACTTGACGAACTGGATGTAAGACTAGAAGAACTTGAAAATGAGAAAGATGCTGAAAAATACTTAAAAATGAAGATTATATCAACTGTAAAGAAATACAAACTCAAAGTCACTGAAGAAACATTAGGCAAAATAATGTATTATATCATCAGGGATTTCATAGGATATGGAAAGATAGATGTCATGATGAGAGACCCATTAATAGAAGATATAAGCTGCGACGGCCCAGAACTTCCAGTATTCGTGTGGCATAGAGAATATGAATCCATACCAACAAACGTAATATTTGAAAGCGCTGAGGAATTAGATGCCTTTGTAATAAGATTATCCTACAGAGCAGGTAAACACGTCTCAGTTGCACAACCAATAATTGATGGAGCCTTACCAGATGGAAGCAGAGTACAGGTAACCTATGGAAGAGAAGTCTCACTGAAAGGATCATCATTCACAATAAGAAAATTCAGAAAAGATCCATTAACAATAATAGACTTAATAAAATACAATACACTTTCAATCAATATGGCTGCATACTTTTGGTTCGCCATAGAAAATAGAGCCTCCATACTAATTGCAGGAGGAGTAGCAGCAGGAAAAACAACATTACTAAACGCATTATCACTATTTATACCACCGGAATTCAAAATAGTCAGCATCGAAGACA
>JANZKD010000202.1 GCA_025061245.1 Candidatus Culexmicrobium profundum | reverse complement strand
ATTGAGTGTTGCTTGTTAGGAGTATTCTTAGTATGTTTGCTGTATGAGTTGTTGGTAGTGCTTGGCTTATTATTTTAATGAAGCTTGGTTGTATTGTTTGTGGATAATAGGCTGGAGTTATTGTGGTGATTATTATGGAGATTATGTTTGAGTACATATAGGCGTAATTAAGGTTTTTTGCTCTTGTACCGATTATTGCTCCTATTCCTATAAGTGCAATGCATGATGTCAGTGATAATGCAATGATAATTGGTAGATAGTTTAATATTAAGTAGATTATCCCCCATAAGTAACCGCCAATTAATAGTATTGTCATCATATTTATGAGACCAGCAATAAGATGTGTTAAAGTTACACCTAAAACATAGGATATAGGATTTATGGGCAAAGTCCTGTAGAATTCAAGTTTACCTAGAAACTTGTCTTGTGCTATACTTTGCCCCACACCATTAACTATGGATAGTGATAGGGAGAGAGTTAATGCTCCTATCAAATAGTTTAACGTGGATTCCCTAGTTATAGTGAATGAAGCTAAAGATATTAAGTAAGTTAAGCCGATTGGAATCACTATTGATATAACTAGAAATGGTATCAATGCAGTTCTTAAAGCTAGAATATTTATCCTAAATATAATTAAGGTGTCACTGAGAAATTTAGGAAACTTCATTTTTATAGGTCACCTCTAAAAAGACATCTTCTAGGCTAGGCATGGTAACTTCAAAAACAGCGGAAACTTCGACGAGTCTATTAATTAACTCACGAATATAATCACCTTCACGCTTCGGTATTACAACCTCAATCCAACCATTAGACCTTGATACGAGACAGAAGTTAGGAAAAGTAATCTTACTGGAAAAAGCTGCCTCTGGAAACTTTATCTTCACAAATGAACCAATTTCAGCTCTAATTTTATCCGGCTCTCCTTCAAGTATGATTCTACCCTTATTCAGAAACATTATCCTTGAACATAATTTCTCAGCTTCCTCCATGTAATGTGTAGTTAAAATAAAAGTGATGCCATCTTTATTGTAATCCTGAATTAAACTCCATACACTTCTCCTAGCAGCAGGATCCAATCCTCTCGTCGGCTCATCTAGAAATATGAGCCTTGAATTTCCAAGAAAAGTCTGAGCCACCATAACCTTCCGCTTCAACCCACTAGAAAGACGTCCAACCAGCCTATTACGATAATCCTTCAAATCAAAAATTGATATTACATCCTCTACCTGCTCAACCGCATCACTTTTATCTAAACCCTTCAACCTCGCAGTGTAATATAAATGTTCAAATACAGTTAAATATCCAAAAACCATAATCTCCTGCGGACATACAGAGATCAAAGACTTAACAGCATGTGGATACTTCACCACATCAACTCCTAAAACATGAATATGACCTGAAGTGGGCTTAAGCTGACCAGTTAATTGTCTCAGAAGAGTAGTTTTACCAGCACCATTAGGTCCAAGAACACCATAAATCTCACCTCTAAAAACAGTAAAAGAAATATTATTATTAGCCCTAATACCAGGAGGATCATAAATCTTGACCAGATTTTTAACCTCTAAAATAGTTTGCGTTATAGACAAACTGTAAACCTCCCTAACATTTTATTTTATATTTAAAGAATTATAATGTATTGCTAATGCTATTGCAGAAAATTCACTTCCATAAGGTATTTTTTTGATCTTATTCTTTGAAAAATGCTGGATAAGCAACTTAAAAATTAAATTTTTCCCATCACCACCAATTACAAAAATCGGGTCTTTAAAAGCATATGTCTTTATGATCTTACTTAAATACTTAGTTATCATTTTGTCTATCTCTTTCTTTACTTCCTTAATAAAATTAGATAATAGATTTAGATTAACATTAAAGGGAAATTGACCAATAAATATAGAAAGTTTAAACAAAGATAAAAATTGCTCTTTTGATAATTCGTCTAAAGTCATTTCCTTCTTCCTTAACTTGTCTATTAGGTGATCAATATTAAATAAGTCATTCATATAGACAGGCGAATAAATGTAAGGTATAAATTCTTTATATTTATCTCTTCTGATTCGATTAACTACTGAAATCAATGGTGTATCTTCAGTTCCAAAGCATATTAATTTATATGAGAATAACCTATTTTCATCAGCGTCAACTAAGGGTCGCTTATCTTTTACAGGGATTATACTGGTGGTGCTAGAGCCCATATCCAGATAAATGTAGTCAGTAGAATTAGCATACTTACTAGCTACAATTGAAGGCGCGACCCAGTAAGTGTCAACTATCTCAATATCTTCACTTGAGTCAATTTTTGAAATTATTTCTTCGTAAGTGTAAAAGTTGCCATCACGATGAATAAAAAGTAGATCGATTTGTTCTTTGTTGAAAAATGTAATTTCTTCTTTTATTGAAGAGTATAACTCTTGTACAGACTGCTTTAATGGTTGGAAAAGTGACGCAACATCAGGAATAGATAGCAGAATAACCTTAACATGCTCTAATAAATTATGACCATACCGTTTGTAAATAATTGAAAAAACATCAAAGATACTTTCACTTAAAGTATTGACCTTTATTTTACCATAGTCCAAAATTTCAAGGACACCCTTATCTTTTATGCTTAATGCCCATTTCGTCTTTCTGTCAAGTTCCATAGACAAGATATAATGCATCATAATGAAAACCCTATTTGTTTCATTATTTCTGGCCTAAAATAGTCTAATAAAACATCTAGCAAT
>JANZKD010000172.1 GCA_025061245.1 Candidatus Culexmicrobium profundum | reverse complement strand
CTCCCCACTATCCGAGAATGAAACCTTTGTAAAATGCATATGAAGACTCTTTACAACCTCACTACCTAACCGCTTCTCAATCTCACATAAAACCTTCAAATAATCATCCTTCGTTTTTATTGCACCCTTGCCTCTTGCATGAAGATGAGCCCAATCAATTGTTGGAATAGTATTCTCTACAGACTCACATAAACTTAAGATTTCATCTAAACTACCTAACTGCTTAATTTTCCCCATAGTCTCAGGACTTAAGTAAACATTAGATACTCCCTCACTCTTCGCATATTCAATTACCTTATTCATGGAGGAGATACATACACTTAATGCTTCCTCAGGACTTAAGCTACCATAATAACCAGGATGAAAAACAACAACACTTGCATTCATCAATTTAGCAGCTTTCATAGAAGCTACAAGTCTTTGAACACTGGAAACTATAACTGATTCCTTTGTAGAACAAAGATTAATGTAATAAGGAGCATGCAGGGATAATTCTACATCAAATTCCTTGGCAAATTGAGCTAGAGTTTTAGCCTTATCCTCACTTATCTTAACACCCCTAACAGCTTGATACTCATAGGCATCTAAGCCTAATTCATGTAGAAAGCGAGGAACCTCTTCAGACTTCCCTTTATACTTTAAGGGCTTTCCAGCAGGACCAAATCTTAATTTTCTGTTCAAATCGACACCAAATATCCTATAATCAATAAAATATTGTTAAATATATCGTCATGAAAACAATTAAAAATCTAATTTAACTTCAACAACTACACCATTCTCATCATTAATAATAATATAGAAACTTTGAGGAGGATGCATACAACGGAAGGATAAAGATGTGAAGGATCCATTAAATAATAACTTTATAGACGACAGTTTTACCCAAGTTTCATTTATTAGAACATAAACACAATTGACTCTAACTTTACATGGTCTATTGTTAATAGAAGCTCTAAAAACAACCTCTCCCCAACCATTACTCCAAGAAAACTCATCTACATTAACTAGAAACTTATAATAGAAAACTCTTTGAAACGAAATACCTCCACAACTTAAATACAATCTTGATGATGCTTGAGTATAAGAAATTGTAGAGTTCCAATTAAATGTAACATTTCCATCCCAATCCATAGTAATTGTATGATCCCTATCCAGGAAACTTAGAACAAAATTCTGGAAATCAGTGAAAGACCGCATAAAAACATAGGGATTATATTCAATAGACGATTGAACCAATGCTTTTAAAAAAATCTTATCAAAACACAGCAAAATATTTTCAGATAAAGGAAAACCTTCATCTTCAACCTCCTTCAACAAACTAGACTGAACCCCCATTGAAGAAAACGCTAAAATTAACAAGCATAACAATAAAGCTGCAATGGCAAAAACCTGTGCACGACATGACATATCATTCACCAATATAAACCTTAATACCATAAATGGTTGAAAGTTGATTAGAAACAAAAACATAACATACTATTTTAGAGACCCTATTACAATGCCCCTTTAAATAGATAATTGATAATTTTTGATCATAAACTTCTAATCTAACTTTACAATTAGGTAAAAATTCCACTATTAAACTATACAGCATTTTCCAATTACTTTCCAAAGCAATTTTGTCAAGAAAACCAGTCTCATCCATTTTCAATAATGCATAGCTTAGGCTTAATTCAAAATCCTCATACTTAAGGTCATCCCTAGGAAAAGTATTATATAGATTTACAGCAAGAAAACTGAAAACCAAGACTATTAAAAGCGAAACAAATGCTTCAAAAGAAAGCAGTTGACCCTTACTCATTAACTCACCTTCTTTACATAAACTCTAAAAATAAACAGAGAACCATCAATTACAACCAATCTACTAGAAGTAAATCCACCTTCAATCTCATCGCATTCCAATTCTAGAATATCACTTTCAGTTGAAAAAATAGGCTTTAACATAAACTTCAAAATGTAAGTTTCATTCGGCAAACCTAAAAGAGATGAAATCTGGCCCATAGTGAAATTTCTAAAGAAAATTTCAACCTTCCTCTTTGAAAGAACATAAAGTGCTCCATCAGTTAGAGCTAAACCTAAACGTTTAGTCATATTTATGTTCTTTTCCCAATCCGCAGGAATACCAGGAGAGAGGCATAGTGACTCAATAACCCTTATAGCAATACTTTGCTCATTAATTCTAGTAAGCGCATCAAATGAGTTACTCGAGATAATAGATGAAGACATCATAGCGAATACTAATGCGAAAAGCATAATTACTGAAGCAAATAACATATCGATTCCAGTGGAAATTCCACTTGACATTAATTATCACCAAGACGAACAATAACTCCACTAGATAATTTTTCGAAGAATAGAGTCAAATAACCAGCTTTACTTGATACTTCGCCACTGCCATTCACAACAATCGCTGGGAGAGGTTGAGAGAAAACAGTTCTATTTGAAAAAACCTCTAAGTAAATTCGATTATCTTGGGCATTAGGAGATAGACTTACATAAAAAATGGAATCTCCAGCAAATTGAGGAATAGAAATATTAATCACAACTTTACGAAAACCCTTACATTTCGACATAATTAGAGAAGTTCTATGAATTATAGATGAAAGTCTATTGCAGACAGATTCCATAACTTTACTGGAGATGTCGATACTTAAAGAAAGTTTAAAATTAGAAGTAATAGAAGTAGCCGTCACAATAAAAATTAGAGAAGCTAGGAATGCTAGAGAAAAAA
>JANZKD010000152.1 GCA_025061245.1 Candidatus Culexmicrobium profundum | reverse complement strand
GAAAGAGGCTATTTAGCTTCTTTTGTTCCTTTAGGAAGATGGTCTGAAGGATCTGGTGAGTTAATCATAGGGAGACAGATTTGGCAAGCATTAAGGAGTAATAAACTACATATAGGACAGAAAATGATGCTTATATTTGCACTATCATTTTATACTAAAAAGCCTTTGATAGTAATAATAAACTACCTTTACCTTTATACCTTTATCTTCTTAGGAATAAGCCCTTTTGTAGGATATCATTTTGGTTTGCTTTTTGGATTAATTGGCATACTTATTTCTCAGGCAATTAATACTATTGGCTTACTATACCTTATTGAGAAAAAAGGATTATTTAGAGGTATAGGAGAATTTATAATGCTTTTCCCAAAACTCTTCTTTGTTTTCGTCTCTGTAATACCAACTTATGCTCAGAGATTATTGAATGGCATAAAAGGTGCAAGTGGTTTTGCATTGAGTTTAAGAGGTCTAGACTTAGAATTCCTTCCATGGAGAAGTAGTAAGGAAGTAAGTATTTGGGGTCCTGATCCTTATGATAGTACAAAAGCTGCATCAAATATTCCTCTCTTTATTGTTTTGACGTTTACTGCAATTTTTTCCTCTTTTGTATACTTACCCTCCTTATTGTTAACTCAAATTGGAATTATTGGCTTAGGGCTGATTCCTTTTGTAGTTTTTATAAAGTGGAATAAGATGTTTTTTGGCCGTGAAGGATTAGCAGTAAGACTTCAGATAGTTCTAGCAATACCAATGATTGCGTTTGTATTGAATGGTCTCTATTTTTGGGGAGGAATAGCTGGTAAATGGATTCTATGCGGATTATGGTTACTGCTATTTGCAGCGTTAGGGGTTTATACTTGGGGTAGTTTTTCCCACAATAAATTAATTACAACTGTAGGAATCATAAAGTTCATTACTATCTTGATGTTGGTAACCTATTTTGAGTCCGCCATCTTTCTCCTATTTATCTTTTCGATTTTTTACCTAGGTATCCCCTTTGCTTGGTTATTAATGCCTTTCTTTGGTCATCCAAGAATAGGAGACAATTTTGATCATTGGATACCCTTAAGATCATGGTTGAAAGCTAAATTAAGAAAGCAAGAAGTCGAACAAGAAGTTAAACAAAATTTTGATGGTGGAAAACGATTTGAGAAGATAAATATTATGCCTCCGACTTATTTAATGTCTGCTCATGGAAATGCATATACTTGTTGGGAGATTGAGAGATTAAGAGGTGTATTGAAAGAGCCAGCGATTCTTATTCATGTTGATGCTCATGATGATTTAAATATTCCTTCAAAGATTATTCCTCAACCTAAAACAGTAGAAGAAGCACAAGCTATTGAATATGGAATTGAAGAGTTTATTGCTCCTGCAATTTATCATGGATTAGTAGAAGAAGTGTATATTGTCCATCCAAAGTTTATAAGAATAAAAGAAACAAAAAGTAAGATTATAATCTCTGATTTAAGTGAAAAAGAAGGAAAGATTTTTCATCTTTACCTTGAAGAATTACCTGACTTTAGCTTCATAGATAAATCCATCATTTTAGATATTGATTTAGACTATTTTATTTTGGCGGAAGTAGACTATGAAGGATTTACTTCTACCGCTTTAATGACAATCAATGGTGAAACTAAACGGATAAGTTTTGGTTCAATCAATGGAGAATTCATCTCAGAGGAAGTTATTTATAAAGAATTAGAGACAAATATAAAAGAATTCACTCTTGCCTTAAGGAGAAAAATGTCTCCTCAAATAGTTACTATTGCTACTAGTGTACCACGGTACACACCATATCAATATGTTCCATTTATAGTAGATAATCTACTTAAAGAGTTAAAATTTGATGGTGGTTCTTTTTCAAAAGAGAAAATATCTTTTGGTGAAGAAATAAGAGATGATCAAGGAAACACCCAAGCTATAATTGTAAGAAAAAACAAACGCGGAAAAACCTCATCTGAATTGCCAATACAGTTGGAAGTAGTAGATTTAAAAGAAGGAGAATTGAAAGATGTAGAAGAACTTCCACAGCATGCAATTTATGTAGATAAAGGTGAAATTTCAGTTTGGGTTGCAGATTCAGAAATTCCTAATGTATGGTTAGATTTAACTACAGGAGATTTGATTACCACATTCACCAACATTCAGATAGAGGCAAAAAAACCTTCCACAATTACCATTATTACCCAGCCGGCTAAATTCAGAAAGGAATTGAAAGAGACTGCACCAATTTCTACAAAGAAAATTTGTAAATTTTTAGGTGAATTATTTGAGGCTCCTGATGTCATATACGACTGGAAGTATCCTTCAGTAGTACTTGCTTTAATCTTAAGACACATGTGTGAATCTGAAGAGTATACACTAATTACACATCCTGATCATGGATTAAGCATAAGTACAAAATCATCTAAAAAGGGTGAAGTCGATAAGCCTCATGTACATGCACCAATAGAGAAGCCTAAAGTTGAGTTGCTGATACTTGCAGAAGGAAAAATTCGTTATTTCATTTATACTGTACAAGGAGAAAAAGTCGATGAAGTCATTTTAGAAAAAGAAGACAAGATAATCAGTTTAAGTGGACATAGTGTAGAATTTTTAGAAAAAGATAATAAAATTATTGAAATTTGTGAAGGTCCATATTTAGGCCCAGATAAGGCAAAAGTATTTCTTGATGTGAAAAAGGAAGAAAATTTAGCTGATTTTAGAAGAATAGCTGATTGGCAGGATAGAGAGCTTTTTGATGGTGG
>JANZKD010000207.1 GCA_025061245.1 Candidatus Culexmicrobium profundum | reverse complement strand
TCTAAAAGAAGCAAAATCCCCCTAAACCAAAAAACACTCCACCACCTATTCATGGCTAGAAAGCAATAGCTAAATACACTAAAATATGCTTTTCCACCAATCACTTTTCCTTAAAAAGTTCACTTAAAGGCTTCCTCTCACCCTTCTTCTCATAATAAATCCTAATAGGTAAACGTATACGATAACCTAAATCATAAAAGAGCCTATAAAGGTCATAGCCATTAATCGGCTCCTTAACTTTACCCTCCTCAATAAATCTCGCCAAAACCTTCACAATCTGATCAGCTACCATGGGAAATTGCTCTCTAGCATAGCTTAAAACTTCTCTAGCCTTACCTGTAAGCCATTTATTTAAGATCTCCTCTGGAGACTTCTTAACCTCTTCCTCTTCACTCTTCTTACGCTTCATCATTAACCTCTGAAGCTGAGCTAGCTTCCTCATTTTAATAAGTTCAAGTTCAATGTCCTCTTCATCCATTCTCCACACCCATTTAAAGATAACAGAGGTATCCAATAACCTTATCGTTCATACAGAAGAGATTTTATAGCATAAGCTAAAACCACTCTAGGCAGCAACACTGGAATATTATAAACAGACTTAAACACCATTAAATCTCTAATAGAAAAACCAATACAATCCAAAACCACTAAGCTTACATTCCTCTCCCTAAAGCTTGAAGCAATACCTTTTAGAAGTCTACTCCTCTCCTCAAAGGAAATGTAAGGTGAAACACTCTCAACAATGATATCCCTACACCCTACCTTAGACCACTTTTCAAATCCAAAGTCAACCTGTAAGGGAGAAGGCATAACTACACCTAAAATTTGATTACTAGAAAGTGAAGCCTCAACCACACCCCTAAGAACAGGTTCAGGCTTAATTAAGGGCACCTTTACCTCAAAAGATGGAAAAACACCTGAACACAATAAACCAATAACCTCAACACCCATCTCCTCAAGAAAGGTAATCTTATCCTGCAACAAGGGCATTAATCTCTCCTTGGAAATCTTAACCTCAACACCACTCCTAAGCCTACTGACATATACAGTTTCACCACTTCTAGGAGCTAAATTCAAAATCTCATCAAAAGAGAGATCATCCAAAGCTCCAGCCTCAACCACTTCAAAACCTTCACCAAGAATACTCATAATCTCAGGAACAACATCAACCCTCGGCGACTGACCAATAGTTAAAAAACCAACCCTCCTCACCATGCAAATCACAAGTATAAATTAATACTAAGACCATATTTAAGGATAAGTAGAATGCGAAGGGGAGAAAATGAAAAACCTAAAAATTGATGACTTCTCAAGAATAGTACACGTCACAGACCCCCAAATAACTCAGGATGGTGAGAAACTTGCATTCACAGTTATAAGACCAATGCTAAAAGAAAATAGGTATAAATATGAAATATGGGTCGTGAACCTAAAAACACAAGAAACAACCTATATCATATCATCCCGTAAAAAGGAACACACACCGAGATGGAGTCCCTCAGGTAAAAAACTCATATTCATATCAAGACGAGGATTCAAAAGGAAAGACAAGGGAAACGCCATATACTTAACAGTTCTAGCAGGAGAACCAAGACTAGTGGCAAGGAGAAAGGAAGGATTTGAACAAATAAAATTCCTAAATGAAAATGAAATCATAGCATTATCACCTACACCCATCAGAAAAGTCGATGAGGAAGAAGACTATGTAGACATAAGAGATCTACCCCCATGGTTTGACAAGTCAGGATTCATAGATGAATATCGCACACAAATATTCCTAATAGACGTAAGGTCAGGACAAACAAAACAGTTAACTAAAAGTGAAGGAAACATAACTTTCATAGAACCATCAAACACAGGGGATAAAATAGCATACATAAAGGAAGTGGATTGGAGAAATCCTCTAAAAACTGAAGTAAGAATCCTAAACATAAAAACCGGTGAAGACTACCAAGTAGTTGAACCAAAATATAACTTTAGAAGCGTTGGATGGAGCCCAAATGACAAACATCTAGTACTCCATGGCAACGACATAAGAAGAGGGCTTTCAAGTCACAATCACATCTGGATAACAAAAATTGAAGAAAAAGCAACCCCAATTAACTTAACAGAAAAACTTGACAGAAACACTAATCCAGCCATATCATGCGACATACTAGGCCCCCATAGAACCTATTCACCACCACAATGGAGAAAAGAAGACATTTACTTTATAGTAAACAATGGAGGAAGAGGTCACCTATACAAGGTGAATTTAAACAGGGAAATCAAGCCAACTTTAACTGGAGAATTCGCAATCTTCAATTTTAATATATCCAAAGATGGAGAGAAAATTGCATTAATGAAAGTAGACAGCGAAACTCCAACCGAGTTATATCTATATGAAAATAAAGAAAACAAGCTAACACAAATAACACACTTCAACAATTGGTTCAAAAAGGAAATAAAAATCTCAAAGATGCACAATGTAAAAGTTAAGGTAAGTGATGGCAAAGAAGTGGAAGCCTGGTACATAGAACCCATAAACAAAAAGAAAGAAAAAAGTTATCCAGCAATACTATTCATACATGGAGGACCAAAATCATCCTTCGGACCAGTATTAAACTTCATGCATCAATTAATGGCAGCCAACAACTACTACGTATTACTGATAAATCCACGTGGCAGCGACGGATACACTGAAGAATTTGCAGACATTAGAGAGCATTATGGAGAAAGAGACTATAAAGACATCATTGAAACATTAAATCAACTATTAAAAATAATACCAAACATA
>JANZKD010000283.1 GCA_025061245.1 Candidatus Culexmicrobium profundum | reverse complement strand
TTCAACAACTACTATAGCATAACTAGCACCTATAAGAGTTGCAATTACTGGGCAACCTATTCCTGGTGCACCATCTGTTACAATAATCCTAGCATTTACATTTTCAACAATTTTTGAGGCCTCATTTCTCACTGCACCAACCAGTAGACCGGAGTTATGCTCTCCAACTTCTAACTGTGCAGTTACCATTGGAAAGCCATATATAGTGTCTCCGACAAGTAGCTCTCCAGTTTTAATGTTTAAAATTTCTATTGCATCAACTGGGCATACTAGTCTACAAACTCCACATCCCTCACACATATAGGGTAACACTTTAAATTCACTTGACTCGGCACGAATTATTGCATCATAAACGCATTCCTCAGCACATCTCCCACATTTGACACATTTATCTCTATTTATAACCGCCTTCTTTGATACAGCTATATCTTCTCTCCGATACACTTCTTTTAAGGGAATTAGTAGCTTCAAGCTAGGAGTATCAACATCAGCATCAGAAGCAACAATTCTAAAACCCTTAGAAAAAAGATAGTATGCTAGACTGGCTGATACAGTTGTTTTACCTACTCCACCCTTACCACTCACAACAGCAATTTCAAAGATTTTCTTCAAGATATCTGCCTCAATGCCTCTTTAACTGTAATGTTAGGTGGAACTGTAATCAATTTAATTCCCAGGCTTTGAAGTACCTGCATAGCGTTAGGTCCAAATCTACCAGCCACAGCAATATTAACTCCAATGTTAGTCATAAACTGTGCAACTGCTACTCCAACTCCATGTGGCTGATATATAAATCTATTAGGTTCAACTCTAACATTTTTTATTTCAGAATCTTCAATGTCAACTATAGTGAAAGTTGGAGCTCTACCAAACCGCATTGAAACGAAGTCGTCAAGTCCACCTCTACCCTGACATGCAATTGCAACTCTAATTGCTCCTGGCTCTCTTGTAGTCCTCTTGGGAAGAGTGATTTGAGGTTGAGGGGAATATGGGTAGGGTGGAGGTGGAACAAAGGGCGGATATGGATATGGAGGTCTACGTCTTCTCATAGATATTTGACCTTCATGTTCACATTCAGATAATTCAGGTGAATATCGCATCAATTTGTTGCTTCTAATCTCATCAATCAATTCATTAAGGTTGTCAGCCTTAGTTATAAAGACTTTAATTCCCTTTGATTGAAATGCACTCACAGCTCTAGGACCAATACCCCTAACAACAACTGCATCAACATCATACATATCCACTAGGTCATATGCACCACACTGATCCCCATGCTCAAGCATTAAACTCTTCACTTCTAAGTCAACTTGACCATCAACTGTAACAGTAACAATTGCATAATAGGGAGCTCTACCAAAATGCAGTGATATTGGAGAATTCAATTCATTATTATCTTCTAAGGGAACTAGGAACCGCATATAAACACCGCCATTACTTCACAGCAAGAGGATATGGGATAATCTTATAAATTTTGTGCTATAACACAAAATTTAATTTCCCAGAAGCCTAAGCTACTAAAAGTATTGGACGCCCCTCAACAATAGCTTGAGTCACCTTTCTCCTAGCACTCTCAAGACATCTCCACAATGAACCCCTCGACAAACCCATTCTTTTAGCAGCAGATTCCTGATCCATCTTCTCAAGATAAACTAATCTTAAGGCCTCCACTTCATCAGGAGTTAAGTGTATCGGCTCAGCTTCAATTGGAGTTCTAAACTCATCTAAGGGAATAAACATTACTGCTCTGGGCTGAACTCCGATAACTCTAGGTTTTGGAGGTCTACCAGGTCCTCCACGTCTTTGACGCCATCTCCAAGGGGGTCCTCTCATATTAACACCAATCCGATAATGAATTGACACACATCACATATTAATTTACCCTTAATAGAAATCTTTAAAGGAAAAATACAGCGAGTTATAATGGTGAAATTATGGTGAAAATAATGCATTTTAGTGAGATCCCCCTCGAAGAAGCAAAGGAAAGTGGAGCTAAACACGTTTATATCAGATGGCTAATATCAAAGAAAGATGGTGCACCCAATTTTGCAATGAGACTCTTTGAAGTCAGCGTGAATGGTAATACTCCACTTCATACGCATCCATGGGAACATGAAGTATTCATCCTAGAAGGTAAGGCGAAAATTATAGTTGAAGATAGGGAGTATCATGCAGAAGAGGGATACATTGCATACATACCACCAAACGTTAAACACTCATTCATCAATGTAGGTGACAAAACACTAAAGTTCCTATGTATAATACCAATAACCTAAACTTACTAACAATACTGTAACTTCAATCTTTTACGAAAACATTACTTATTTATTATGAATATTACAAATAAATTAATTTCAGGAGAAATCTAATTCAAAATTACTGTTAACATAAATTTTTCATAAAAGCAATAGGCTTAATAGTTAAAATTAACAATATGTTTTGAATGGAGCATAATAATGGAAAGTGGTAATTATGGGTGGAATATTATTTATTGGCTGTGGAAGTGGTGGAGAAAGAATTTTATCAATAGCATATGCAACCTTTAAAAATCTTCGAAGCCCTGAAAACTACTTCTTTGCAATGAATACCAGTAAGAAAGATCATGAAAGAGTAAAAACATATTTTGAAGAGAGAAAAATCACTTCATATAGCAACTTCATATTCGAGACAATTGGAGAAGAAGTTTTAAGTGGCTATGGAGCTGGAAAAGACCCTAAACTAGGATTAAAAGCCTATGAAACAGATAAGGGAAGAGTACTTAAAAAATTGAAGAAACT
>JANZKD010000263.1 GCA_025061245.1 Candidatus Culexmicrobium profundum | reverse complement strand
ATTTAAAGTTATCTTATCCTTCTGGTGACGAGCTAGATGGAGTTTTTAAAGGAGTGAAGGTTTATTCACCTGATGAAAAGTTTTCAATAATCGTTGAAGGTGAAGGTTTCGCTGTAAATCGATATAGTTTTGGTCAACGATTATTGAAAATGGCATTAAATTCTGGAGCAGAATTATATGATAAAACACATGTTATTGAGCCTATAGTAAGGAATGGATTTGTTAAAGGTGTTGCTGCAATTAATTTAGATAGTTCTTCAAGGGAGGTCTTTGAGGGTGAAATTGTAATTGATGCATCAGGCGTTGCCAGTGTGGTGAGAACTAAACTACCAGAGGATTGGTGGATAAGTGAGAGAATTGCTCCAGAGGATACAAATGCATGTTATAGGGAAATTGTTGAAACAAAGGATGAGTTAGATTCAACATATGCAATAATATATTTGTCGAAGAAAATTGCACCTGGAGGATACTGGTGGTTCTTCCCTAAATCTAAGCATATAGCTAATGTTGGATTAGGAGTTCAACCAATAGAAAATGCACCTAACCCTATTAATCAATATAAAATCTTCATCAAAGTTAGACGTGAACTTAAGGGTTCGAGAAAGATTCATGCTGGAGGAGGTGTAGTGCCTACTAGAAGGCCGTTGGACTGTCCAGTGGCTAATGGCCTCTTAGCTATTGGAGATTCAGCATATACTTGTAATCCAATTCATGGTGGTGGGATTGGTCCTTCAATGGTTAGTGCTAAGTGTGCTGCTGAAACTATATTGAATGCACTTGAAAATTATAATGAACCTACAATCAATGCATTATGGCCTTATCCAATAAAGTATATAGAAAGGTATGGTGCCAAACAAGCTCCACTTGACATTTTCAGAATGTTTCTTCAAAGATTATCTGATGACGACTTAAACTTTGCTTTTAGAAGAAAGGTTATCACTGGAGAAGAAGTAAACTGGGTTGGTTCTTCAGGTGAGTTAAAGTTAAGTGTGGAAAGAAAGCTTAGTAAAGCTTTAAGATTGATTTCAAGGCCAACTCTATTATATAGATTAAAAACTGTTAGAGATTACATGGAAAAAATTAAGGCTTTATATTCTAATTATCCTGAAGATCCATCAAACTTCATTAAATGGAGAGCTAAAGTCAATGCGCTAATAAGTGATTATTTAAGGAAAATAAGGTAAATTGAGGGAAGATAAATTTAATAGCTTTATTTTCTAGTAGAAATGTGCACGGTGGATGATATGTGTATAGTTTTCTTAGGAAGTAGAGCTGGTGGATGGTCCTGGCAGGTCTTTGTAGCTTCAATGTTTATTGGTCTTGGCTTAGGTGAACTTTTAGGGCGGCCTGATGTTGGAGTTCTTTTAGGCATGGGTATGGGTTTCATTCTGGCAACATTAATTAGAATTGAAAGACGTGTAGTAATCAATATTCCAAGAAGTTTTGGAGCTATATTAACTATGACTGCCGGAGTCTTCTTTATTTTAAGTGGACTAACCTTTCTAGATGTAATTCCTAGATCTTATCTCAGGTATTTTGGTGGTATTGGCCTAATGTTTCTTGGAATAATGTTCATTGTCTTCAGCTCAAGAGCTATAAGACGCAGGTGAATTATCCAGTAACCATTTAATTAGATTTTATTATTAAGAGATATTTGGGTGAACTGGTTGAAGGCAATGGTGCTTCATAATCAAGCTTCCATTGAAAGTTTCCCTCTAACATATATTGATTTTGATAAACCATTTCCTCAACGAAATGAAGTTCTAGTTAGAATTAAATGTTGTGGTGTTTGTAGGACTGATTTACATATTATTGAGGGTGAGCTTCCAACCGTCAAAATACCTCTTATAGTTGGTCATCAAATTATTGGTGTTATTGAAGATATTGGTGATAATGTCGATCATGGCTTTATTAATATGCGTGTGGGAATTCCGTGGCTATATTGGAGTTGTGGGGAATGTAAGTATTGCAAAGCTGGCCTAGAGAATCTATGTGACAATGCACTTTTTACTGGTTATAGTGTTGATGGCGGCTATGCTGAATATATTGTTGCTCATAAAGATTTCATTCATAAGATACCGGTTGGTTTAGATGATTTACATGCTGCTCCACTACTATGTGGTGGAGCCATCGGGTATAGAGCTCTAAAATTAACAAGGTTGCTTGGGGTGGAGGAGGGGAAGCTTGGTCTTTTCGGCTTCGGTTCTTCAGCGCACATGATTATTCAAGTAGCTATAAGTCATGGCTTAGATGTATATGTTTTTACTAGGTCTAAACTTAGACAAGAACATGCAATTAGTTTAGGTGCGATTTGGGCAAGTGGTCCAATGGATGATCCTGGAGTAAAGTTAGATGCAGCCATCGTTTTTGCACCTGCTGGCTGGGTTGCAGTTGAAGCCTTAAAGAAGCTTGATAAAGGTGGTAGACTTGTTTTAGCTGGAATCTACATGTCTCCAATCGAGAAGTTAGATTATGATTTACTATGGCTTGAACGTGAAATTAAAAGTGTTGCTAATGTAACGCGGAGAGATGTTAGAGAATTTCTGGATGAAGCGGCAAAGATTAGGATTAAGACAACAGTGACAGCTTATCCTCTAAAAGATGCCAATAAAGCATTATATGACTTAAAGCATGGCAAGTTAAAGGGATCTGCTGTGTTAAAAGTATCCTAAGTTTTATTAGCTCTCTCAACATTGCTTATCTAATATGTATTTAGGTTGTTTACTCCAAAAATTAATTATAGTCAAACATAAATATTGAATATCACCTTGAGTTCGAGG
>JANZKD010000104.1 GCA_025061245.1 Candidatus Culexmicrobium profundum | reverse complement strand
TTATAGGGTTGATGGTTGATGTTGTTTCTTTTTCTTTGACTGTGAGGGTTATTGTTTTGCTTGTGCTTGCTTTGTGGTTTGTGTCTCCTTTCCATGTTGCTTTTATATAGAAGATTACCTATTATTGGAAATGTTATTTGTATGTGCTAGTTGGATGCTTCTTCACTTATGTGTATTTTGATTATTTTCATTTACTGATATTAATATTTTTATTTAAAATGAAATAAATATTTAAATGGTGAAATGGATTGAGTGGTTTTAATGTGTTTGAGGAGGAATTTGTTAGACTTGTAGATAGATTTGATAAGCGTCCTAAAGATGTTGATTTTACTGAGAGGGATACTGCTACTAAGTTTCTATTGCCTTTGATAAGAGCGCTTGGTTGGAATATATATGATATCAGGGAAGTGCGGGAGGAAATATCTGCTGCTGGAGTTGCTGGAAGCGTTGATTGTGTTTTATATTTGGAGGATGCACCGGTGATTGTTTGGGAGTTTAAGTCTTTAAGCACACGAATTTATGATACAGGTAGAAAAGCTGTTTTTCATCAGGTAATGAAATCAAAGATTAGGGGGTTGCAGGTGGCTAAGGCTTTGTCAGCAAAATACTTTGTAATGTCTAACTTTATTGAAACAGTGATATGGGATGTAAAAAATGATAAAATAGTAGCAGTTGGGTATTTTTCATCTGAAGATCTCGATACAAGATACAAGAAATATCGAAGAATGATGTGGCAGTATCTTTCAAAAGAAAATGTTACTCCATAAAGCTAATATAGACACGCATACCATTGCCTCTGCCTGAGTATTTATCACAAATTCTTTAAGCTTAGTCTAAAATTTAGAAAAGGAGGGAAAATATGTGGGTAAAGAAAGAATTTAATTTCTTTTTAGAAAGTTTATACATGGCTTGCAAGAATATGAGAGATAGACATTATTTTCAGTTACCTGTTGCTGGAAAAGAGGACCCTATTTTTAGAGAACGTGTTTATTGTTACGAACTTTATCATCAACTTCGTAAAATATTAGGAGACAATTATCGTTATAAGTTAGATGGTGAAGTTGATAAAAATGGGCATCCTATTATTCGACTTGAACTGGGAGCTAAGAAGCCGGATTTTATAGTTCATAAGCCAGGAACTATGATTGACAATTTGGTAGTTATTGAAGTAAAACCAGTGAATGCTGATATAGGAAGAATCAAGGAGGACATGGAAACTCTTAAGGGTTTTATTGAAAAGGCAGACTATCATTACGGAATATTACTTATATATGGTGATGGAAAGAAAAAGTTGCCAAAAAGAATAGTTAAGGAATACCATGATTTTCTAGAAAAATACGAGATAGTTAGAAACAGAGTGTATTTAATTTGGCATGGTGGTCCGGGAAAACGGCCTAAAATTATACATAAATAAGTGAAATAAAAATTTATAACAAACTTTTATAGCTTGAAGGATAGTTCTATTCTCACAACTAGAAATGAGAATCAAGAAGTTATTATGGTGAAAGGAAAATTTCAATAAAACTTTCAGATTAACAGAGCAATTCCTAGGAAGCTTACGAAATAAATAAAATTAACAAGAGTTACAAAGAAAGTTTTCTATTAGTGTTTAAAGGTTTTGTTTATTGTTTTTGTGCATAGGTTTTTTCCTTTGCTTTGTTTTATTGAGCAGTTTTTGGGTTGGCATTTTAGTTTTGGTGTGTTTGGGTTTTACGGCAGTGTGAGTATTCAGGTTTTATTCAATTGTTAGTAAACTGAGTCTCTTAGGCTTATAAGTATTAATTGTATGTAGCATGATTTGGGCAGGTATATTATTCTATATCTTCCTATTCGATATTTCCACAGTCTCTTGTATTTACCCTTCAAGGTTTTTCCTGAGAATGGTTTTTCTTTTAAGATTTCTATTGCTTCTTTAACTCTCTTCTTGGTTTTCTGATTAAGCCGTTTTAAACTTCTCTTAAATGATGATTTCTCCTCTACTTTACATTTAACCTTCATTTTATTGCTTCTCCAAGAAATCTTTTACTATCTCGTAGGTTTCATTGATAACTGCTAAGTTGAGAGTATCTAGATAATCTTCTACTTCTTCTGCATAATATACACTCCAGCTAACCAGTAGTTTGAGGGTATCCTTTCTATGCGGAATGTTTTTTAAGATTACTAAATCTATGGTCATAAGTGTATAGAAAAGTGAATATAGGTATCGAGTAAATTCTTGGACTTCATCTTCTGCTCTCTCAGAAATTCGTCTAATAAGTTCATCGAGGCCAATATTTAAAACCAAATTGAGTATCCAGATATCATAATTTATCACAGCTGCATGGGCTTTAATAACATCTTCTGGATTTAATTCGTACTGTGAACTTTTCTCTCTAAGTAAATGCTTTATCTCCTCAAACAACTTCTTCTCAAATCCTATGAGCTTTTTTATCTTAATTCTCCCAACATCTTTGTCTGCATTTAGTAGAAGTTCTGAAGAGGAGGGTATTATTGCTGATATTATATGATATATGAAAGAAGACAGTTGCTTAGAAAACTCCTTCTCCAATTCTTCAGGTCTAAGTAGAAGTAGTGGTCTACAGAATTTATCTTCAACTTCTTCAAGCTTTTCCACCATTTCTGAAAATTTGGGAAAAAGAGTCTCCAATTCATTGGCTAGAAACTCTATTCTTCTTCCAAGAGCGATATTTGGACTAGTAAGAACAGTAATGGCAGACATTAAAACTCACAAGCTATTCATAACACATCAACAAAATAACCTTTACGTCAACAATATAGACAATTAAAATTTTTAAAG
>JANZKD010000183.1 GCA_025061245.1 Candidatus Culexmicrobium profundum | reverse complement strand
TAAGTCTATGTCTCTGAAGCTATTTAGGTCGACGAAGCTTCCAAATATGATGGCAAGTAGAATGTCCTTTTCTTTATTGAGGAGAGATTTAATCTTCTCTATTAGAGCTGTCTTGTCTCCATGATAGTATTTATATTTTAAATTCATTCTTTACCCTCTTGATAAGCTTAAAACATTTTGTTAGTTGATGTTTTGGCTGATTTTTGATAGTAGAAGTTTTACTGTGTCTTTTCTTGCTTTGGCTAGTTCCATGAGTGTGTTAAATAATCCTTTCTTTGAGGCGTCGAGTATTTCTACTAGTATTACTTTTCCTTTATTGTCGTAGCCTAGGATGATGTCGTTGTCGAGTAGTTCTTCATCTGCTAGGGTACCTTCTCTAACTTTTAAGACAAGTATGTCAGCTTTGGAGTCATACTTGAAAATTAGATCCATCATCCTGAAAATGTCTTCATTCTTCAATTCGTATATTACAGCTATATTGTGTTTGATTTTATGGCTACATATCTTCCTGTCGCTGATTTAAGGCTTCAGCAGTATCCATTATAAGCTTCCTAATAAACTTGACATTGACACTATTCAAACAGTTTCACCAAGCATTCAAGCATTTAAACATTGATGTATCTATTGAGTGGATTCTAATGAATATTGCTCTATTAGTTGATAGCCCTTTAATTAACTTTGTTCTTGTTCAAGATTTAGTTGGAGATTGGTATGTTTTGTTGTTATTTGGTTTAGTTTGATTTTTAAGTCTTGTTTTTGGCTTAATGCTTGGTATGCGAGTTGGTTGTATAGTTTTTTGTCTTTTAGGATTATTGGTTTTCCTTTTGAGAGTATTTTGAGGCGTAGGTTTGGTGGGAGTTTGTTGATGGGTGTTAGATGTATTGGAATTTTTATTTTTTGTTCTAGTTTATCTGCTAGTAGGAGGAGTTCTTTGAGTTGTAGGGGAGGAGACGTGTATATGGCTAGGTCTATGTCTCTTATTAGGTTGCTGTGGAGGATTGATCCATAGATGATTGCTAATTTGATTTTAGAATTTTTCTCTAGAAGCTTCTTGAGTTTGACTGCTGATTCTTCTAGATTTGCATTATGATATTTTATTTCCATGCTTCAAGTTTCTCCTCTATGAGATGTAATAGTTCATATATGCACTTAAAGTTACATTTTATGTTTTCTTCTTTTGTGTGATATAGCATTTTGGCTTATTTTGTTGTTGATTTAGTTGCTCTTTATGGTTGTTTTAGTTTGATGATGTTTTTCCCAGCTCTTCTTAGGTATGGTCTTGCTTCTTCTTTGGTTGTTAGGTGTATTTGGAATGGATGGTGGTATGGTAGTTTTGCTTCATCCTCTATGAGTGCTTTTATTTGGGCTCTTTCTATATTTGTTTTAGGTAGATTTGAGGCTATAATTAATATGTCGATGTCGCTTAGTGCTGTTGCTTTACCTGTTATGGCACTGCCGAAGATGTAGACTTCAGCGCTGGGTAAAACCTTCTTGATGGCTTTCACTAGTGTGTGGATATGCTTTCTCCATTCCTTTACCATCTCAGCTCTAGCTTTAAGGGTGTCTAGATAGCTCACGTCTTGAATAGCTCCATGATTTCCTTAACAAGTCTTACAGCGTCTTCTGCATCCTCTTTCTCGAATGGTCTTATGGAGTATCTTGTTGTGAAGTATGCATCTTCTAGAGCAGTGATCCTGGCTCTATTTACTCTCATGAATTCCCTTACTTCACTTGACTTTACATGTCTTGAGATTTCACCTAAGAGCATTCTTAAGCTATGAGTTCTTGGGTAATCTCCTATGAGTTCTAGGAGTATGCTTTTAAGATAGAGTTGTGCTGAAATATCTGCTAGAAATACAGAGACATCATAGGCATTATTCTTTAAGGCTTCCTCAGCTTGACTTAAAAAGGATCTAGCTTTTTCTCTAAGATTTTTAATTTCATTAAGCCTCAACCATCTAACTCTCCCATGTTAAGTTTCTCGTTTTCATTGTATTTTTATTAGCTTTGCTCTTTTCTTGTATAATTCTAGTTTTTCTGGTGGTTGGATGTGTATTTCGAAGGGTGGTTTTATTCCTGCTTTCCATAGTTTTAGATGTATTTGGCTTGGATTTTCTTTTGTTATTATGAGTATGTCTATGTCGCTTGAGTAGGTGTGTGTTTTTTCTGCTATTGATCCGAATAGGTATATTTCTGCTTTTGAGTCTATTTCTTTAACTGTTTGCTTTATTGTTTCTAGATGTTTTTCTAGGTTTTTGAATGCTTCTTGGCTTCTAATGGCTTCTTTAACCAGTATTTTATGGGACACTTTTCATTATCTCCATTACTGCTTTTTCAAGTTTCTCTACTTCTTTTTTCCTAAACTCTCTTCCTATATATCTTGAGGTTATATACGCGTCTTCTAGTATTCCTAATTCTAATAGATAGGTGTCTAGTAGTTCTTGTATTCTCCCTTTTTCACTTGATACTTCTGCTAATATTTCTAGAAGTCTTCTGAGGCTGTGTGTCTTAGGGTATTCGACACCTTTTGATAATAATTTTGCTTTTAGAAATAATTGTAGGGATTGATCGAGGCTGAAGGCCGCTAAATTATAGTAGCCTCTTTCAATTTGAATTTTAGCTGTTTCTAAGAATTCCTTTGATCTTTTCATTAAATATTCTATTTCACTTCTACTGGTCATATGTTGTCCTCATATCATCATAAATCCTTAATGATATTAACTTTTGTTTGTAATTGTTTTTCTATTTTCCTTGTTGTTATCATGTTTATTGTTGCTAAGAGTATCCATGACGCTCCTATTATT
>JANZKD010000221.1 GCA_025061245.1 Candidatus Culexmicrobium profundum | reverse complement strand
AAGTAATATTGCTAATTCACTAATTCCAGCTACTTCCAGTATCTTCATTAATTCTTCTTCACTTATCCTATTTCCAAAGGTTATGTTTTCTCTTAAGCTCATGGTTAGAAGTGGTGGATTTTGAGGGACATATGCTATTTTTCTCCTTAAATCTGAGTCTCTGTATCTATTGATTTCTAATCCATTTACAAGTACTTCTCCAGTATCTGGCTTTAATAATCCAGCTAATATTAACGCTAATGTGGTTTTTCCAACTCCACTTCTACCTATGGTTAGTAGAGTTAATGGTGTAATCTCATTTAGTATGGATCGAATTAACTCATTAACACCAATTGTTTTCAAGACTTTTCTCCTAAAGTAAAGTTGAGATTTAAGGCGTTTAGAGAGAATTCTTTTGGTAAATTCAACTGCATTTCTCTCCCTAATATATAAAATGCAGCCTAAGAACTCAGTCAATGAATTTACAAAATCGCCCCAAACTTTCCTCTCCATCTCAGCTGTATCTGCTAATGCATTTACATGTCTCTTATAAAATAGGAAATATAATGGAACTATAAGCAGTAAAGCTATGAGTAAATGAGGGCTCAATAAAAATAGTACTATGCTCTGAATGGTTAAGCGAATTATCCCTAATATTACTTCAGATGAAAATCCAAGAGCATAATTTGCAAATTTATCACAATCTATTGCAAGTCTAGATACATATTCTCCCGTACTAATCTTCCTATAATCCTTTAAAGAACTCCTAGTTATCCTATTGTAAAGTATAACTGATAAATCTCTAGCTACTTCACTTCCAATATACCTCCAATAATAATTGTTGAAGAACTTTAAGATGTCAATAGCAACATAAATGGCAACCAAAATCCACCAGTCATAAACAACATGAAAACCTGTATATCCTCTCCCATTAAGTAGGCTATAGCGTCATCAATAAAATCCCTATAGAGGAAGGCTGAAGGAATAATCAGCATATTAATGCATAAACTAATGGATGAGTAAAATATCATTTTCCTCCAATAATGCCTGCTAAATCTAAATATGATTTTTATAAGATGTAAATTATCTATTGATGATCACCACCCATTCAAAAGGAAAGGTTTTTATTTTTTGATATTTAAAGTATTCCAATTTAACTGTCAAAATAATTATGCAAAACTAGTAAAAAATATTATAAAAATACGTATTATAATGTGAGAATTTAAGCTGAGATGCGGTTTGCCATTGACTTAAACGTTTTCCAATTGAGATTAAATTTTATAAAGAAGTTTCTATTGTAGGATATTTCCAGGTGTCAGCGTGAATTTCGCTGGCCCTCGTAAAAATATTTCTTCGCTTTAATCGCTATCCTATTAATTGCTGAGACTGTCAGTTTAATTTGGTTATACTTAGAATATGATCGTATAACTATTAAGTATGGATATGTGACTTGGAGTATAGCCATTAAGGGTATGCGTTATCTTAAGGATGAAATAGAATTGCTTAGATACTTTTCAGACAATAATCTAAATGTCCAACTTCTGAGTTTAGTAGCTATAAATGCAGCTAAGCATTCAACACTAACTGCAACTATTCTGCTTCACTTCTACGAAAATGATGGAAACTTAAAAATCTATACATTGTCTGCAGCTCTACTTAATCTTGAAGTCTATTTTGATAGTCTAGCCAATAATCTAATTTCTAGGGGAACAGTTTCCTTAGAAGAGATGATGGAGAGTTATTGAGTGAAGTAGTGTCAATTCTAAGAGAAATAACCTTGGATAAATATGAAGGACCTAATGATATGCCAGATAACTTAATATCAAGGCTTCATGAAATATCGGAACAGTTGAACGAACGCTTAGGGAAGTTTTAACAGAGTTACAATAATTTTTAAACGCTTTTCCTCAACAACAGTTAAATTCACTGCATTGGGAATGAAGTAACTAAGCACCTCTCCTCCAGCGGTGTTAAGTATTTTCTAGCGAAGAGTTATCGGGAGGTGGTCATAATCCCAATTTAATAGCAATATCTCTAGGAATATGTATATCTAACTCGTCAGATGTAAAACCAGTATTAAGAAGAGTTGGAACAAGTATACTCTTGTTATTTCTTAGACTCTTTAATTTCACCTTTACTCTCACTAGCAAATTTTTCACCTTTTATAGAAATGATAATGCCTATTTTCTTTCCTCTATACATTCTTCCAAGTTTCTTTCTACATTTTGATATATTGACGGGCATAGAGTATCCGGTTATTAGTTCGTGAAAGGACAATTTATCTTTTCTCATGTTCTTGTAGAAGAGATAAGGAGGACTGCGAAATTTCGCCTACTACTTAGAAGGTTATCAATTAGACATCTATAACGATGATTGAGATTTCTCAAAGCATGTTGCTCTATCTTTCCATTAACATCCTTAGGATGCATTCCTGTTTAAATTAGTTGGAAGAGTAAAGGAGTTTTAAAGGTTTAAGAGATTAGTCCATTACTTTTGCTATTTGATGCCATTATTTTTCCATGAATAATAAATACTAATGATGAAAGGAACATCAAAGAGCTAGCTAAGATTTTAGGTAAAAGTGTTCAGACAGTACATCATCATCTAAGGGTTCTTAAGGAGAATAACTTGATATACGTGTCTAAGGAAATTAGAAAGCATCATCTTATTGAAAGAGTATATAAAGCTAAACCTATATATGTTAGAGTTCTTCTGTCAATGAAAGCTAGAAAGCAGATTAGGAACATAGTTTTAGATGTGTTAGACATTTTAGAGGAAAAATTTGATGTGAAAATTAAGGGTGATAAGAGAGAGATTGCAGATAAAGTAGC
>JANZKD010000265.1 GCA_025061245.1 Candidatus Culexmicrobium profundum | reverse complement strand
GTAAAAATAGATATAATTGAAGACAAAATTATGCCAATTAAAATTATAAAGAAAAGCTTACTGACAGTTGCAAAGAAAAGCTCATTCAACTTTACAACACTCTCACCAAAAAACATTAAGGGATAACAGATAATATAGGTGGTTAAAAGCAAGCTTACAACCCAAGAAACCACTAGAATTTTAATTTGACTACGAGTATCATCCACTATTAAGCCTAGAGAAATACTTGAAAGAATAACTAGGATAAGCCATTGATAATTATCATTCCAAAAAATCATCATAGAATTGGAAGCAGTAAAAATTATGGTCAGGATAGCTACAACAATAAAATTCAATATGAAGCACTTCATACCTCTCAATTCATATCATTTAGAAAGACAATTAAAAATATATTTATAATTAGCTTCATAAGCCGCTAAGACAATTATTATAATGGTGATTTATTGAGAAACGTAGAGAAAATAGCCATCATACTACTAGCATTCCTACTCCTATACTCAATAATGGTGATAACAACAACCCACTCAACATCAATTAAATCATACCTAGTCACTAGAACACTTAAAGTTGAAATTGAAAATGTAACCCTAACAATTCAAGAAGATGGAGAAATCAAAATAGCCTACAACATATGCAATCCACTTGACTTCAAAGTCTACATAATAAACATTCAAAGCATAATATATTCTGAAGGAACCTACGTGTGGACAAATACAAATACATTCATGAAAACTCCATCCATATCCTCCAACTACATCATTAAAGAAGTTGAATTCAAAATACCTCAATCAAGATTGAAATACATTAGAGATAGAATATCAATTATAACCTACATTCTAATTGAAGTTAGACAGCCAACAACCTACAAAATACTACTGGAATTCTACTTCCCAAACATTAAAACAGTCCTATAGAATGCCAAATGGCACAAACTGTTAAAAATTCATGGAAAACTAAATGGAAATGTTGCATTAAACACGTAAAGTTAATAAAATTTTATAGTTATAGAGATATGTTGAGGTTTGTTTCATGAGCCTTAATAAGAGAGTAAATATAGCTATATTACTGGCAATTCTACTATCACTCTCAATAATACAAGTGCAATCAACAGCCTCTAAGAAATATGTTTCAGAACAAATTCCAGAGGAAAAGAAGCTGATATTCGAAATCTTAACACCAGAATATGATCCAGTGAGAGTTAGAATTGGAGACTTAATGGTTGAATGGTTCGCTAAAATTGGAATCAAACTTGTAAACAAACCAGTTGAATTTACAACTTTAATGGATAAGGTTTACACTCAACATGACTTCCACTTCTACATTATAGAAACTGCAGGAATGTTTCAGCCATGGTACTTAAGCGCATTCCACGTTTCATGGGAAGACTATCCAGACGGAAACAATCCATGGGGCCTCCACAACGATACATATGATGAACTTGCAGAGCTAGTTGACAAGACAATTGATGAAGAGGAACGTAGAAATCTAATCTTCCAAATGCAGCAAATATTAGCTGAAAACGTACCCTTCATACCCCTATACATCAGAGACTGGATGCAAGCATATAGAGTTGAATTAACAGATGTAGTAGGAATGCCTGGAGGAGTATTAAACTTCTGGACCCTAATCAACATGACATCTAGGAAAAGTCCAGGCCACGGCACAGTGGCAATATCAATGATGGATGATGTAAGCAATCTAAACATATTAATGCAAGAAACATGGTGGGACTACTGGAAGGACCTAGTCCTATACGACACATTATTCAAGGAAGATGTAAACCTAGAATTAATACCATGGATGTGTAAGAGCTGGAGTGTATCTGAAGACGGCTTAACATGGGTATTCGAAATCTATGATAACATTACATGGCATGATGGAACACCACTAACAGCCTACGACATAGACTTCACCATATGGTATGTTAAGGAAAATGAGGTTCCAGGCTGGTATGCAGACGTCAAATATATTGAATCAACAGAAGTCCTAAGCGACTATAAGATTAAAATTAGACTATCAGAACCCTTCGTCTGGTTCCTGAGAAGATTTGGAACAACAGTAATTCTACCAAGACACCTATGGAAAGACCTGTCATGGAATACAACTAGTCCACCCATGATTGGATGCGGACCATTCAAATGGGTTAGAAGAGTTGAGGGAGACTTCATTGAATTCGCTAGAAATGAAAACTACTTCAAGGCAGGATATCCAAGAGTTGACAGGTTAATCTACAAGATTGTAACCAACCCTGACGCCCAATACATGTCACTAAAAACCAATGAAACACAAATGATGTCATGGACACTACCCTACGCAGTAATCAAGGAGGCAGTTGAAGATCCAAATATAAATCCAGCCCCATACCCAGACACTTATGTAGGATTAGTAGGAATAAACTTGAGAGACCCAAGACTAGCAGATGTAAAGCTTAGAAGAGCCATTGCACATGCCATAGACAAGGAAACCATAGTAAATCTATTAATGCTAGGATGGGCAACAATTATGGATACCTATGTCCATCCAGGCTACAAGGCATGGTGCAACACTGAAATTACAAAATATGAATTCGACTTAGAGAAGGCGAAGGCAATACTAGATGCAGCAGGATACATCGATGTAGATGGAGATGGAATAAGAGAAGTGCCTGGAACAGAAGTGCCAAAACCGCCACCACCAGAAGAAAGACCTCCAGGAATAGAGCAATATGCAATACCAATAGCAGTTGTAGTTATAGTGATAGTTGCAGCAATAATATACTACATGACAAAGAAGCCTACATAAACTCCATTCTTATTTTTGCTAAAAATTTAAGTTTGCATCCTATAGATT
>JANZKD010000189.1 GCA_025061245.1 Candidatus Culexmicrobium profundum | reverse complement strand
GGTGCAAGAAGTAATGGAGTTGCTTAGAGATGAGGGTATAAACGTTCCATTTATAGCCACACGTAGAGTCTATGAAGTCACTCAAATCTGTAGGCAACATGGTATGCGCATAGGTGAAGTATATTTAAAGAGTAGTAAGGAAGCATGTGAAATAATGAAAAGTAATCAATATATCATGTTTCATCATGCATCAACACTAAATAGAGTTAAAATCAATGGAGTAAAAATACATTTAACAGGCTGGGAATTTAGAAGAATGGTGTGGCAAGTAAGTGAGAATGAGTATAGAGTAGCTCTAAGTGACCATGCAGATTTTACTCAATTGATGCTATATGTTGCTACAAGCAAGCCAAAACTAGTTATAACAGACAATTATAGAGTAGGATATGCAACAGAACTTGCAAAGCAGATAGAAAAAAGACTTGGAATAAAAGCTGTACCAATGCCACTCAAACATAAATTATAATGCCCATGGAAAAACTTAACTTTATTCTAACGTTAAATAAGTTAAGGAAATAGTGATGAATTATGGGAATATTTGGTAGATTTAGGAGGAAGAAAATTGAACCTGAAAAATTAATTAAGGATTTTGAAGTGGGGAGGCAAATACTACTTAAGAAGACTCATGAAATTGCAGATGAGCTAAAAAAGCAGGGGTATTCGGTTCTGGAAATGATTCCACTATTAGTTTCAGTTGGCAAGGCAGACAAGGATAGTCCCTTCGGAATAATGATAGTTGTCACAAGTGATATTTTCAGAAAATTCCATGAATACGTGGATAAAGGCAAATATAGTAACAATAAATTAAACATGTTCTATATGGGAGAATACTCCTTCCTATTAATAGTTGCAAGAGATGATGATAAAAAGCTGGCAATATGCTATCCAACTGCCTTTAGGAAGAAGCATGTAGGCAAACTTAAAGGCAAAAATATCATTTACATCTACATAATCGATGCTCAAACATCAAAATACACTTTAATATACTTTCCAAATGTAGTATGGGGTGTTGAAAAGAAATCTGAAATAAATATCACTGAGGAATCTAAGAAGAATAGTGAACCACCTAAGACATTATATAGGTGAGGAGGAGGCAAGCATGAGTAATATTGGCAATTTAAAGAACATGGTCTTCCCCATAATAACTCTAATAATATTCTTTTCAAGCTACATTGCATGGTTTCTAAATACATCATTAAAAGTAGATAGCTTCATTAGCTTCATCACTAGTATGATATTAATAGCAATGTGCACCATAGCCATAATATTAATTGAAAGGAAGTCAAGTTAACATTTATTTAGTCCTTATCTCCACTACATCCCCATCATGTAGTACATGGTTTCTTCCAACCTTTTGTCCATCAAATTTAACAGAGTCCCCCCAAACCCTAGCATATTTAAACTCCTTATATAGGCGGCTATGAATCATCTTAGCTATATCAATAACTCGAGTACCATATGGAACAACTAATGGCTTTTCAGCAATAGGTCCATTAACTTCCTTAGTATAAACACGGATGATTCCAAGAAGGTTGAAAATCTCTCTTCTGAGAAGATTATCATTAAGCTTAGATTTAGCAGAGAATGGTATTATTTTCACTTTATCTTCAAGCAGACTTCTTAATTTTAAATAGTTTTTCTCAGCAACTTCACAATCATACTTATTTGCAACAATTATTGATGGCTTATAAATAATATTTAAGCCAACATAATCCTCAAGATCTTTAAGAGTTACATCACCCCATATTCTAACAATCGCATTATTAATACCGTAATCCCTAAAAAGCTTTTTAATATCATCCAAAGAACAATCAATGAAAACACCGGTGGAGAGAACTTGAATTCCACCAGACGATCTACGTTCAATATCAATTTTAACCCTTGGTTTTTTAAGTGAAATCCTAGCATCCCTCAAACATTCAACAAGAAATTTCAGTTGACCTATTGGATCTCTCTTTAAATCAATTAAAAGTATAAGTGCATCTGCATTTCTAGCTAAACTTAATACTTGTGAAAGCCATGGAGCTTGAGGAAATAAAGCAGGAGCCTCAACCAATTGAATTTGAACATCCTCATAAATCATCATGCCAGGAATAGGAATCTTCGTAGTGAATGGAGCATCAGATATTTTAGGTTTCGCATTAGTTAAAGATGCAAGTAAGCTACTCTTACCACTCTTCGTATCACCTAAAATTACTACCTGTCCAGCACCCTCCTTTTTAATAGCAAATTTTCCACTCGAAGACTTCACCCTCTTACGTTTACGTTCCTCTAATTCCCTCCTTAACTCCGCCAATCTACGTCTCAACTGTTTCCTAATATTCTCAGTACCTTTATGAGTAGGTATTGCAGAGATAAGTTGCTCGAGAACCCTAATCTTCTCTGGTATAGTACGTGCATCTTGATACTCCCTTAACAATGCTCTAGCTCTAGGCGGCAAATTAGCAGGCATGCTAAATATACAATATAATTTTAAACTAATATTTCTCACTACCAGTTAAGAGTTGAAAGCAAAATGTCTAATAAAAAATTTAATTTATTGATTTAAAAAGAAAATACCTGGTGGCAAAAATTAATACATTGCAACCAAATAATAAAAAAGAAGAACTTCGAATATTTAGTGAAAATAAAATTATTATAGTTACATCTAGAAATATAGAGATTTACGCTCTCACCGAAGCTGATGAACCACCTGAACTATTAGAAATAATTCCACTAAGAAATATCAAATCAATTCAACTCACAGATGACGGAGTAAAAATATACTATAGAGCTGCAGTGGAAGAAAACATTTATGAAGAGAAAACATGGAACTTAAAGCTCAAACCAATCGATGCAAATAAACTTTACAGAG
>JANZKD010000136.1 GCA_025061245.1 Candidatus Culexmicrobium profundum | reverse complement strand
AAACTGGAATCTCGGGTAGATACTTCATTGAAAAAGCTTCATTTAAAACCAACATTATTTCTTGCGCACGGCCCACAGATAAGACGGGAATTAAGACTTTTCCATTTCGACTTATTGTTTGACTTATTATCTCTATTAATTGATGCTCAGCCTCAATTCTCTGTGGAAGAATATCTGATGGCGCACCATAAGTACTTTCTATTATTAATGTCTCCACTCTTGGGAAAATGTAGGTTGCAGGCTCTAGAAGCCTTGTCTTACCAAACTTGAAGTCACTTGTATAAACTAAATTATGCGCCCCCTCACCGATATGTAAGTGAACCATTGCAGAGCCTAAAATATGTCCAGAATTATGAAAAGTTAATCTTATGTCAGGTGCAATGTCAGTCACTTCACCATAATCTAGAGGAATAGTATGAAGAAGAGCTTCACGCACATCCCTCATACTGTATGGTGTTAAGCTACCCTCCTTGGCAGCAACTTCTAAGTAGTCTATCTGTAGTAGAGCCATTAAATCTCTAGTTGGCTTTGTACAGTAAACCGGGCCCTCATATCCATATTTAAATAGGAAAGGTAGAAAACCACAATGATCTAAATGTGCATGTGAAATTACAACTGCGTCAAGTCTTTCAATATCAAATTCCGATGTATCTAGACGTGGAAACTCATTTATTGAATAGGAGACACCAGTCTTAACCCCGCAATCCAGCAATACAGAGCTTTCAGATGTTTCAACAAGAATAGCTGAACGCCCCACCTCTCTAAATCCACCTAGACAAGTTATTCGAACCTCTCCAGTCTTTAGAATTGTCGGCCGATGGATTCTGCTTCCAATAGTCCTCAACATCTTCTTTCTCATAGCACTTTCATCAAGCATCAACTTATTGATCCATTCAATGGTAATAGACCTCTTAGGCGGCTTCCTAGCAACCTTAGGACGCCACTTAGTCATTGCCATTATCTGCTTTAAAACATCTCCAAACTTACTAATCAAAATACCAGGTTTATCCACTTCAATTATAATTTCACCAAACTCTTCATCGAAAGCTATTCCACCAAGGCTAATTTCACTTGGTATAAGAGATTTAACAACCTCCTCAGCCTTATCTTTAGGTAAACGTATCTTTGGGTCACTTCTAACAATTATTCTCTTCTTTATCACCTTAGCAATCTTTTTAATTATAGAATCATCTTCAAGTAGCACTGTAGGGTTAGCTGAGTAAATAGCAATTTCAGGTCCCTCAAACTCGATTCTAGTTATTCTAGCTGAAATAGGAACCGTCTTCAATATGGCCTCTCTAATAGCCACTAGCACATCATCAAGCATCATTTAATATACACCCAACTCTCCATTTTTACTTAAACGATTCACAAGGTATCTCCTTATAACCTTCATGCGAAACCACAACCAAGTCAAAGCCTTCTCCACTTGCAGGATCACGCTTCATTGCAGCCTTAATTGCCCTAACAACTATTGGAATAACCTCATTAACAGTCATTCCAGGCCTAAGGGAATCCTCCAACACACCTAAAGCCATGGGAGAGCCTGAGCCAGTTGCAACATACTTCTCTTCAGTTAATGTTCCAAAGGGATCTAGAGAAAATAGTCTAGGCCCTGATGAATCGACTCCTCCAATCAATACTTGAATTATATATGGGAATAATCTTGCACTAGCCAGAATGTTTGACAGTAAAGTGGCTGCAGCCTTAACCTTCATTGGAACCCCAGTTGAATACTTATATATCTTTATGTTTGAACTGGCAATTTCCATTATCTGTTGTGCATCTGCAACCACACCAGCCATAGTGGCTGCTAAGTGATCGTCGAGTTTATAAATTTTCTTAACCTTCTTGTGCACTATTATATGCCCAGCAGTAACACGTCTATCAGCACCTAGCACCACTCCATCACCGCAGAGAACACCAATAGTCGTGGTTCCAGAGCGCAATACCTTCGAATTTAATCTTATTTTATCATCTAGGGTTTTAAAGTAAGCCATGTTAAACCTCCACTATAAAATAACTTTACTAAAATTCGGATAAAGTGATGAACGACTACTATTTAAGTGTTACTTCTAAAATTTAAATTACAATAACTATACTTTAGGCTGGTGTTAAGTTGAAAGTTCACGAAATGATCCTTCCTCAACACATAGTAGTTGGTTCAGGAACTCTGGAGTTAATTGGCAAAATATGTGCTAAGCTACGTTTAGGCGAGAAAGTAATGGTTGTAATTGGACCCCATGTCCATAAAATAATTGGAAAAGAAGTTATCTCATCACTGGAAGATGAAAAATTCAATGTAGACATATACATAGTGAAGGAAGCATCCATAGATGAAGTAAAAAAGGTTAGAGAAATAATTAGAGAAGTTAACGCCAACACAATTATAGGAGTTGGAGGAGGAAAATCTATTGATGTAGCTAAACTTGCATCACATGAAGAAAACAAACCCTTCATAAGCGTTCCAACAGCAGCTTCACATGACGGCATCGCCTCACCAAGAGCCTCAGTAAAGGGATATGGCAGAGCAAGCTCAATATCAGCTAAACCACCAATATCAATAATAGCAGATATAGATGTCATAACTAAAGCACCATACAGATTAATGGCAAGCGGCTGTGGAGATATAATAGCAAAATTCACAGCTGTAAAAGACTGGAAACTAGCACATAAATTAAGAGGAGAATATTATGGAGAATACGCTGCATCACTAGCCCTACTTTCAGCCAACTTAATCGTCAAGCATGCCGAATACATTTCAAAGAGAATTACTGAGAGCATGCGAACAGTTGTTGAAGCACTAATTAGCTGTGGAATTGCAATGTGCATAGCAGGAAGCAGTAGACCTTGCAGTGGATCTGAACATCTA
>JANZKD010000282.1 GCA_025061245.1 Candidatus Culexmicrobium profundum | reverse complement strand
TTTAGGTCATTAAATCTTAACATAATAGTCTCTAGAGAATCACGGAAAACATTGCCCATATATAAGTAAGTGGAAGGTAACATTATGCAAGGTCTTACTTCACCTTTAGGATTGATAACTATAGATTTTCGCCCTGCACCGCATCCAATATTAATGAAACTTTCAACAACATGTTCAGGAATTATTTGTATGAAGCCTCTATATTTACGCCGTAGTTTTTTAACTTTTCTCATAAGCATTTTTACTTGATTAGGTGAGAGTTTAAGGGTATTATAGCTTCTTGAAGCTCTTCCAAAGGGTAATATCGGAGAGTAAGCAAAGGACGAAGCACCTAATTTTTTCGCAAGTTCAATAACATTTTCAATTTTAGTATAATTCTGAGGTGTAATACACATTGAAACTCTTACTCTTATCTTAGCATCTGTTAACATTTTTATACTATTCACAGCTCTGTCAAAAGAACCAGGAACTCCAGTAAAATAGTCATGATAATCAGAAGAATCACTAAATAGAGTTATACTAAAGCTAATAACATCTTTATACTTCTGACATATTTTGACTAGATTTCTATCAATATAATAACCATTAGTAATTACACTTACTATGAGAAAGTTTTTACAACAAAACTCAAGGATATCAAGGAAACTACTATGCAGAAGAGGTTCTCCCCCCGTCAATTCAACAATTCTAGAACCAGCTTTAGCATATTTTTTAAGAATGAATAATAATGCATCTGTTTTAATTTCTTCACTGTAATTAAATGAAGAAAAAGCATAACAATGTTTACACCTAAAATTGCATTTATAAGTTAATTCAATAACTAAATGTAAAGGAATGGTGTACTTATAACTTCCTTTAATAATGCTTGAAAAATCTTTACTTCTAGCCAATGGAGAGTCCAGCAGATAAATATGATTAAAATTCAGTGCTTTTAAAATAAAAATTAAATTACCTTTAAACTCTTGCTCATTTTTTGACAAAATTTCCAAGATTTCCTTGACTGTTCGTGTTCCATCGCATAAAAGGAGTAGATTAAGAGCATCTTGATTTATTAATGCATATCTCATGGAAGATCTAGTTGATGATTCGTTTATACGTGGTCGTTCTATTAGATATGCTCCCTCGGGTGCTTTGTGTAGCAAAATAAAATCCGAAAGTACAGGATATTTCGTAAGTATATTCTCTCTTGAAGGAGTTTGCACATAATGTTTCATATTACTCTCCAAAAAGCACTGCTACAGTTGTTGAATTAGCTACAACAATTATTGCAGGGGAAGTACCACATGAAAGGCAACCCTCACATAGGAAGCATGCAAAACAAAATTCTGCTGTTGGTTCTACTTCGTACTTAGCTACCATCATCTATCTCCTCCAATTTATTCTATTATTTTTAAATTATATATATTTTTCGTTAAATAAAAAAGTAATAGCGTACATTATTATACATCAAACCGTATAAGGCCACTATAGGCTAAGTTATAAAATCAATTATATTTTATTATTTCTATATTTTTAAAATAAGATTTGAGAAATATCTTCGTATAATATTGCCAGCCAGGTCAAGAACCTTAGTTGCCCGCTCAATAATTACACAATCACTTGTAGCAACTACTTCACCATGAGTTAAGACGGCAATATCACTCTTCTTTACAGCTCTAGCATCACCATTAATACCATATCTCTTCAAATAGCTTCTTACATTTGAAGCCAACTCGCCACTACGACTTACAGGGCTATCGAAGAAGAATAGGACTTTTTGAGGATTAAAATCGGAGATGAAATTTAATATTAAATCTATAGCCTTGAAAGTATAATCTGAAATTACATATTTCCCAAAAACAGCTGAAACATCCCTTATAAACCCATCATCACATTCTACTAAAACTTTCCCCTTCAAGCCACTCTCAACAGTAATAAGTACATTAAAACCATCTATTGCTAAAACTCTACCCTTAACAAAGCTTGGTGAAACAAGCTTCTCCTTATGCTTTTTAACAGTTTCTTCATCATAAACAGCGCGATATAAAATTGCACGTTCATCCTTTGATAAGCCATATCTATTGGCAATGAAGATTGAGGCGGATTTTCTGGTATAACCTCTACTTAAGAGATATCGCATGTCAATTATTGCTTCTCGTAGTCTATTAATGGAGATCATTTTCATTCAATATATATTGCTGGGCGGAGTGGCATTGAAAGATTTGCACGATTCTTAGGATCAATTCGCTGTGGATCATCAGCATAAAATAATAGGAATTGACAGTTAAACTCTCTTTCAAAGAAGCTCTTAGCATCCTTAAATAATGTCATTTCATCAATTTCTACGCTAGCTCTTAAGTTACGCTCTTCAACTGGTAGATTTATTAAATCTTCAAATGCATATCTTATTACCTTTAATGCCTCCTTTCTCTTATCCTTAACATAGTCTCTCTTCATGATCTCTCTAATTACTTCACCTTGAGATGAAACACCTTTAGCTATGAGTGAAGCAACATCTCTATAAACTTTCCACTTCCATTCAGGAGCAACATATAAAATTATTCTAGAAGGCTTTGACTTAATCACCCTAATTATCTCATAGATATCCTCCACAGTCTTTCTAATGTAGGCTTCTCTAAAAACAGCCTTGACATCTATCTTGCTCTTATCAGCTTTAGGCCACTCAGCAGTTGAAATAAATGGCTTATGCTCAGTTTTCTCCCATAACTCTTCACATATGAAGGGGACGAAGGGAGCCATTAATCTTAGCCAGATATCTATAGTTTCAAGGATAATATCCCTATTAATTGATTCAACTCGCCTTAAATACCATCTGAGATAATTCCAAATTCCAAAGAATGCTTCATGAAAGGCAGTTCTAGTCTTAAGCTTATCTAAATTCTCTGTTACAGTTATAATTGCCTGGT
>JANZKD010000264.1 GCA_025061245.1 Candidatus Culexmicrobium profundum | reverse complement strand
CTTCCAGCTCCTAAACAAGACTTAGTGAAGAGTTGAGTTAAATTGAAAAGAAATATTACAGTTTTGGTGATTGTAAGTTTAATTGCTGGTACTTATTGGAGTTTAATTTATCCAATCTATCAGCCCTTTGCATTAAGTTTAGGGATTTCAATGACACTACTAGGCTTCCTAGAGGCTATTAGAGGTAGAATGGGTTTACTATCAACTTTATCTCAGCTTTTTGGAGGATTCCTAGCTGACAAATATGGTAGAAAAATCATGATGATAATTTCAAGTTTCACAACAATAATTGGATTAACCCTACATTTATCAGCTGCATACTTCAATAGCATACCAATATTCATTGCTGGCTCAATTATCATAGCATCATCATTTCTAGGTTCACCAGCATGGAGTACATTAACTATGGAGTCGACAAGTAAAGACAAGAGGGGGCTAGCTTTAAGTTTAACAATGTTTATGAATATAGCTCCAGGAGTAATTTTTTCACCTATAGGAGGATGGATATCTCAAATCTACAATTACTCAGTAATTTTCACCATAAGCGTAATTATGGAAACAATATGCTTTGTAACAATGCTATTATTCCTAAGTGAAACTATTGAGAGAAAACAAATAGAAACAAAGCTTAAAGACTTATTAATAAATTTAATGCCTAAGAAAAAGGAGCTGAGGAAACTCTATTTTGTAATGACTATTGATACATTTGCATGGGGACTAGGATCAACGCTCCTATATGGAGCATTAGTAAAATATTATAATTTCACTAACTTTGAATTAGGTGTTTTATCAAGCATTTTCTCTGCATCATGGGCATTAACACAGATACCTGCAGGAAAAATAGCTGATAAATATGGCGCGAAAAAGACGTTGATAATTTCAGAGCTACTTGGAGCCATCACCCTGACATTATGGCTTATAGCAAAAGATTTTACAACATTTGCAATTTCACATGTAATTTTTGGAACTTCACCTGCACTATGGATACCAGCGATTAACATGTACACTGCTGAAAAAGCACCAGAAGGAAAAACTGCAAGTACAATTGGCGGTCTGTCAGCCTTTCGAGGACTGATATCATTTCCAGCACCATATATTGGAGGATTACTCTTCGACTTAACAGGCTACCACTTGCCTATTGCATTAAACTTCACCGGCACGTTAGCCGCCTTAATAGCGATGATATTTTTATTATAAAACTATTGAAAACCTGAAATTTTATATAAAACCTAGACAAAATCTCATTATGACTAAAATATGAATCTCAATCAACTATACTTAGAGTTACTTGAGAAGTATAGGGTAGCTTATCCTCACAATCCAGTTGGTGTTTTAAAGTATCACTTAAATAAAATCAAATTACCCCTTGAAACAGGGATAATAATTTTAGCATTCAAAAATGGGATAAAGATTCCTGAAGTTGAAAAACTGTTAAGTGAAGGTAAAAGTTTAGAGGAAGCTGCAAAAATATTGTCTAAAGATACCAAGATTGAGCCTTCGTCTATTAGTAGGTTAGAGAGACAAGTTTTTACGGCATTAGGCTTTGAGAAAGTTAAGATAATTGAGTGTGACGATTTGCCTGAAAATTGGAATGTTTCTCTCTATGGAAGAATAATTGCATTATTTGTAGGTGAACCACTATATAGAAAATTACCAGAAGATTTGGGAATAGATAAAAAATTGCAATTTACCTTAAAAGACTCATCAGGAATGATACTTGTAGAAGTGGACTATCCAGTGGACCTCACGCTAATGAAAGGAACAATAGTTAAAGTTGATGGTACAATTCGATTATATGAAAACAAAAAATACGTCTCTGCCTCCAATATAATTAGGCTTCAACCAGTAGAAAATGCATTTCACGATCTCTCCCTAATTGAAATAGAAAACATTAGAAGTCTGCCAAATAGTCAAGGCAACAGGTTAATCAAACCATTAAAGGGAGATTTAGCTGAAACAGTCACCATTGGAAAGGAAAGAAAGTTCGAGCTTTTTGTTTTTGGCTGCATTTTATGTGCAGTTTCATTTGTAATTCCAGTTGTAAGCTTACTCTTATGCCTCGCTGGTTGTATTTTAATTGTTCTCGGACTCTTCACTGAAGCATCAAGAGTTAAAGGCTTTGAAATTGCAAGACTATTAATTGAGCATCATCCACCATGGCTGAGAAATCGATGCATATCCTTCAAGATATTCAATAAGAAAATATACTTATGTGCTAGATGTAGCGGAATAATTCTAGGATTCATAGCCACCTCAATCATTAGTTTTGAAACTTCAAACCCCTACTTAGTAACCCTCTTAGCACTACCCACCATGATAGATTGGGGAACTCAAAAACTCGGGTTTAGAGAAAGTATAAATCAACTAAGATTTGTAACGGGATTTCTTTTAGGAGGAGCCCTGTGCTTTTCAAAGTATTTAAGCTTCAATGTTAAATTACTAATCACCTCAATATTTCTAATATCCGCATTAATTATAATGGCAAAATCAATAATAGCGTTACCTAAACAAAATAAAGTATGTAAAATTTTATCATCAACGCTGCCAAACTAAAAAATTAAATAAAATTAACAGTAAATAGTATAATAACAACTATTTGGCGTGAAATGAAATGAAAAAAGTTAAAATAACTAGAATTTCAGCTGCCATTAAAAGGCGAAAGAAAATTAGAAGTAATTTGAAATCATCTATGGATGCATTAATTTTTGCTATGATAAAGGCAGCTGATGCAAATCGACTAAACTACTCAAAATCAATATTCAAGATCTATGAGAAAATGGGGAAAGAAGTAATGAAATTAGAGGAATGGCTCAAGAAAGTTGAGCCAAGAATAAAGTACACTCAATATGTAGAGCTAATGAGAAAAGAAATAGAAATCGCAAAGAAAAAGAAGGAAATAAGCGAAAGTAAAGCAGAAGTACTTCTAAAA
>JANZKD010000159.1 GCA_025061245.1 Candidatus Culexmicrobium profundum | reverse complement strand
TAAGGCAAATTCTCGGAGAATCCAACAAAGGAAATTGAAAGATTGGTTTACTGAAACATTCTTTGACTTCATAAAAATGCCATGAATCCAACAAAGGAAATTGAAAGACGATTCCCCATAGTTTTTTTGGTATGGAGATGATTAGTCGAATCCAACAAAGGAAATTGAAAGAAATTAAACCTCCAACCATACCTCGAAGAATATTAAGATTAGGAATCCAACAAAGGAAATTGAAAGTTATCCTCATACATGGGATAATATTGAGAGTATGATTAGAATCCAATAAAGGAAATTGGTAGACTTCGTTGGGTTTTGGATTAATAATTCTGATTTTCTGCAGTTGGGGGTTTGGTTGAGTTTGCTTAGTGTTTGCTTGTAGGTTGTGGTTGTTGGTGGAGTTGGTGGAAGGTATTGGAGTTGGAGCTATAATTTCTGTTGGTTATTTTGTTAATTTGAGGTTACTATTTAATTTTGATGGGTTTATGGGTTTAGTAGCCATTTCTTTATGTCATTGATTTTATCTTTTCTGTATCTTAATTCTACTTGGCTGTTTTTTCTTCTTATTTCGAGTATTGTTTCTTCGAATCCTGAATGTGCGAAGAAGTTTCTTTTTATGTCGCTTGTAATGTGTTTGCTTTTAATTGGTTTGCCTTGTTTTTCGCCATATTTAATTTTAGCATATACTTGCCATTCATTGCCTATTTTTTCATTATATGTCTTGATTTCTCTAATGTCTCTCTTTAGGAAGTTGGTGTTTAAGTCTAATTTTAATGTGGAGTATATTTTTGGGAATATTTCTTCTATTTCATTTAATGTGGGTTTCTTGAGTTTGCTTAGTAGTCTTTTTATTCCCGCGTATAGTGCTATTGAGTATAGAATGTTGATTATCTGTTTATCTTCATGTGTTATTGATTTGAGTGAGTTATTTTGGATTTTCATGGTGAATGTTTTCTGGTAGAAGTCTATTATTTCCCTTTCAATTTGCTTGTAATTTAAGTTGAGGTCTACTATTTCGGGGGAGTATAGTGTTAATGGAGTGTTATATTTTATTGCATTGAATGCTCTCTTCAAGTTGAACAGTAAGTTTTTCAACTTCCTATTTATCTCGCTATTTTGCTTTGCATATGCCCTCTTTCTTTCAGGGGTTATATTTCCATTAATATATCTCTCCAATTTACTTATACTGTCTAGATTTCTCTCCTTAATTGGAAGTTCAAAGAAGGCTTTCACATCATACTCGTCAATATATACTTTATATTCTTCTGCTTCCACTCTTCTTAGTATGGGTTCTGAAATTGCATAGTATGCTTGAATGCTTCTTTCAAAGGCATTGTTTAGCTTATTTCTAACTATGAAGGCTCTTAGGGCATTTAGTAAAGCTAAGTTATAAATATTATATCCAGTGGAGATGTCTGCGATAACTTTAACTTCACCTCTATTCGCATTTATACTTTCAATCATATGGAATAATATTTGCAGTGTGATTGTTCCAGGAGTGCATTCCAGGTGCACTTTCTCTCCTCTCCTTTCACTTAATAGGTAGGTGCCAAAACTATTGATGAGCAGGGCATCAGCATCTTGCCTTGCATGTTCACTTAAAATGTTCTCCTCAATTTTTTCCAATATAACTTTATCAATAAATTCATCATTTAATAGATCGGATGTTCTTGAAGCCTTTTTCAAAGCTAAGCTTAAAGGATATACTAGGTGGATTTTCACATTAGAAGAATTTAGCTTTCCCCTATAATGATTATATAGTGCTTCTGATGAAAGCTTTGTTTCATAAATTTCATTGCCAATGGCAAATTTAACCCGCCTATACTTCTCCCCAAGAATTTGATATATATGTATATGCGAATTCATACGCCGCACCAATTCCTTAATTTATTATATTATATGTAAGATGATGTTTTATTCATGTCTATTTACGAATCTAAATAGAGCAATTAATCCAAAGTATTATATGGCATGGCTATGTGTTTCTTAAGGCATTAATAATACTCTATAAGCAAGGTAAGTAAAGAAGCATTATTATGGTGCCAGTATTCTGATGTTATTAGAATAATGTGAAATATCTATGGTGAACCCATATTTCCCATGCCTAAAATTTGCCATCTTAAAGTCATATAATATCTATTACTAAGTTAAGATTTAGAAATATCTTAGTCATAGTATACCTGAGGAGATTATTCCTGCAGTTAAAGAGGCTTTAAATAAGTGGATAAGATATCGCAGAAGAGGAGCTAGTGGATAATGACATGGGAGATTAATGTTACTCATCGTTTTGAAAGAGATTTCAGGAAACTGAATGAAAATATTCAAAGACGGATTATTGAGGCTGTTGATACGATTAGGAGAAATCCATTTGTTGGTAAGGTTTTAAGGGGGATGCCTTACAGGTGTTTTCGTATTGGTAATTATAGGCTTATTTATCATGTTAATATTAGGGAAAGAAAGGTGTTTTTGATGACTGTTATTCATCGTAGGATTGGTTATAAGAGATTAGGATGAGGTTTTTAATTCTTTTATGAATTGGTTCCATGTTTTTGTTCTTCCTTGTTTTATGTCTTGTTCTGCTTCTCTTATTTTTCTGATTGCTTCTTTATCTAGTATTATGTCTATGGTTTCTATGATTTCTTCTAGAAGGTTTCTTAGTTCTTTTAGTTTTTGTCTATCCTTTTCGGTTATTATTTGTTCTAAAATTGTGGTCATGGTTGGAACCTCAATTGTATTTATTAAACAATGTGTTACAATATTCATAATGTATGGGGGTTACATAAATTCTTTGGTTGGATTAGGTTTCTTATGGTGATGTTTTGCTATTTTATTGGAATAGTTTTAATCCTAGTGGTCGTAGTGGTTGGAAGTGTTTTTGGTTGAAGGTGTATAGTTTTGCGTTGGCGTTTATTATTATGGCTGCGATCATAGCGTCTGTTCTTCC
>JANZKD010000243.1 GCA_025061245.1 Candidatus Culexmicrobium profundum | reverse complement strand
ACATGACATAGTACACTGCACAGACCTATCAAAAGAAGAACCAGTAAAAGTAAAAGACATACTCTACACACGACTATTCGGAAAAGGAAAACACAACCTATACCAATTCACAAAAGAAGAAATAGCAAAAATATACAAACAAATAACCAAAATAGCAGGAAGAGCAGAGAAAGTCTATGTAATAGCACATACAAAGAAAATGTACATCGACGCAGCAAGAATCAAAAAATACATTGAAACAGGAAAAACACCAAGCCCAACAAGAAAGACAGGAGTACAAGCGGTAATAGAAGTGTTATTAGAAGATGCAAAATTCCCAACAACAAAAAAGAAACTAATAGAAAAACAAGGATGGAAAGTAATAACATGGAAAAACGGAAAAGAAATAAAACTAAAAGAAATACTCGAAAAAATACCAAACAAAAAATACAAAGACATAATTGAAATATGGAAAGAAATAAACAAAATAACTTAAGAACGAGAAGCAACTTGAAAACCTTAATCTAAAAATGATATTGGTAAACTATAATTTACCTAAAATTTAAATATTGGTATATTTTAATATACCAACATGATTAAAAACGATCTAGAAAGATTTAACGAGTGGTGGTTTACTGGAAAAATTAGAAAGGAACTCTCACCACCATTCAAAAGACACGTATTTCAAAGAATATTAAAAAGCTTAGAAGAAAGACAAATCCTACTAATCACAGGTCTAAGAAGAATAGGAAAAACCACAATTCTATATCAAACCATCGAAAAACTATTAGAAAAAGTAAAGCCAGAAAACATACTCTACTTCTCCTTTGATGAAGCAATTTACAATGTAAAAGAAGTTTTAGAGGTCTATGAAAAATACTTCCTCAGAAAAACCTTCGAAGAAGCTGGTAGAATCTATATTTTCTTCGATGAAATTCAATATGCAGGTGATTGGAGCTCAATAGTAAAAAGCTTCTACGATCTATATCCCAACTTAAAATTCTACATTTCCGGATCATCAACAATATTACTCTCCAAAGAAGCCCTAGAAAAATTAGCAGGAAGATTCTTCTCCCTAGAAATGAAGCCATTAACCTTCATTGAATACTTAGAAATGAGAAAAATAGGCTTTAAGAAAATCAAGCATTCCCCTAGAAGACTTGAAATATACTTTCAAGACTATTTGAGAAAAGCAGGCTTCCCAGAAATAGTAGATTGGGAAAATGAAGAAAGAATACGCGAATACATTAGAAACACAGTCATAGACAGAATAATCCTAAGAGACCTACCAGTCTACTTTAAAACAAGAGACATGCTACTCCTAGAAAACATTGTAAAAATAATCCTATCAAACCCAGGAGCAATAATCAACATAAACACTCTATCAAGAAATCTAGGGAAAAGCAAAATAACCGTATCAAACTACATAAAATTCCTAGAATCATCACTACTAATAAGATCACTATCAAACTATAGACCCAGCATCCAAGCATCCTCAAGAAAACTAAGAAAATATTATCCAACAACCACATCACTAATATACGCATACTCCAAAGAAATCTTCGAAAAACAATACGGAAAAATAATTGAAACATACACAGTAAATACACTAAACGCCAAATACTACTATAGAAAAGGAAGAAAAGAAATAGACATTATATTAAAAAACAAAGAAATAATTCCAATAGAAGTAAAAGAAAAAGTCCAAGAAAAAGACATCAAAAAACTTAGAAAAATAATAAAGCAAATAAACGCCAACAAAGGCATCATAATATCTTCAAATCAAAAAACTAAAATAGAAAACATAGAAATCATACCAGTCTACTTACTTGAAAAAGCAACAATTACTAATTCCAAGTAGATACATGTTACTCAATAAATTACCATTCTTCAGGAGGATAACTCTCCTAACTATATTTGGAGGATCATCAATTAACCGCCATAAACCTCTCTTAAAATCCAATAATACTATGCCAAGAAAACTTGCTACATAATCACTAATCAACACCTCACTTATATGCGGATTCACAATCACATTTACAAGTAAATTTTTGTTTTCTCTATCCTCTAAAATTAACTCTAAAGCTGACTTATAAAAAGGCAATACTACTTCACCTCCACCAGTATCAAGCAAAGTAGAAACACTCTTCTCAGGAGGCCGCAACCCCAACCTCTTAGCCAATTCAACAGGAATTACAATGTCAGGAGAAACAGTTTCAAAAACACTATTAAGCAAAGCACTAGTCTCAACATTTAAACCATCCCTTTTCAATCGAACCTTAATTCTACCAGCCATAACCTCACCTAATAATCTTAATCTTCTTCATATAACCAATTTTCTTCCTCCTAGGAAAAGCTGATTTCCTAATATTCCTCAAAACTTCAAGAACTTCATCACTTAAAATCTTCACCATAAATAACATTCCAGCTAATTTAAGTTTCCCAAATCATCAACAACTCAACAAATAAAGCCATCAAATTAACTTATTACACTTCTATCTAAATCTCTTCACCTTAAACTTGTATATTATGATACCAGCAATAGTTATAGCTGAGATTACTATAATCACCCCAGTTATGTTAATTGGAGTTGTTAGTTGTTTAAATTCGATTTCAACTACTTTAAAGGTTACTCGCATATACTCTATTTTGTCTCCACCCTTTAGGGAGAACATTAATTCATTTGTAATATCAAAACCCGTTATTCCTTTTGGTCTTGATAGGCCGTAGGGTGGTGTTGGTTCAACTTTGTATGGGAAGGGTATTTCTGCTTTTATTAATTGGATTTTGAAGTCGGCATCCCATATCCAGTCACATCCAATTTTAATCCAAGTATTATGATTAGATAGGTGGTGGACTATTAGGGGGCCTGTAAAATTAAACAACTCAAAAACATCCAACCTATAAGTTTCACCAATCCTAAAATTAAAATAATTTTTTCTATTAGATATATATTCCATCTTT